>NZ_JANZKV010000213.1 GCF_025060895.1 Stieleria sedimenti
GTCGATTTAGTCGGGATCTGCTGAGTCAATGGTGAGCCGCTGGCCGTAAGGCCTCGGGCAGCGTCGCAGTGCCCGGCCGCTTACGCGTCGCGGCTCACAAGAACGACAGCCCGCTCGCGCCGTTCCGCTAACACCTTGCGTGCCGAGCGGATGACTGACGGCATGGTCACGCCGCCACGGCACCTTCGTGCAGCATCCGTTGCAAGCGGTCCAGCGCCGCGAACATCTCATTCCATTGGCGGACGACTTCCATCGTGGAAAGCACCGGTGCGTCCTCGCGGTCGAAACCGAATTCACTGACGCGGACGATCTCATCCATCACGCGAATCCCGCCACTGGCCGCCGACTCCGTTTTTGATTCAGCCGATTTGCCGTCGGTGTCGTCGACCGGCAGGACCTGCTGCATAGCTTGATGGACCGCCCACAGTGCCGCCTTGCGAGACGATTCGGCTTGGACGGTGGTGCGAAGTGTTCCTGATTGGACGAAGTACTTGGTCATGGCGGTGTCTCCCGTTGGGCGGTGATGGAAATCGGCCGAGGAATCGGTCTTCCTCGGCTAAACATCTCATCGCCGACCGGGTGACACCTTCGGTCCGAGGGCCCAGGGGCCGTCTTTTTTGAACGTTCGCACAGTTCGGTCGGCTGTGTGCGGAAAGGCACGCTTGGCGGCGAGGCTGGTTCCGCGGGGGCACAGGTAACGCTGTGAAGCATTCTTTCCCTGTGTTTGTTTAGGTTTTAGCGGCAGCGCGCGAGCCCTCCGGTTCTTCCTCATGGCCAAAACACCGGAGGGCTCGCGCCCTACCGCTAAAAAATGCTGCACAGCGTCGGGGCACAGGGTGTCTGGCTGGGATTCCGGGGCCAAAGCGGTCGGAGCTGCTTCAATGGCGGCGCCGCTGCCGCCGTCGTGTGGCGGGCCGGGCACGTTTTGGAGAGTGTGGTGACGATCAACCGTTTCAGCTCAACGGGTGCATGATTGCGACGATGCGGGATGCGTCGAAACGCTTCGTCGATTGGGGGCACGGAATTTGCGGTGCAAGCAGCGCGGTCGATTTCAACACAGCCAGGCCAGGATTCCCAAATCGTTTGTCACAATGTTTCCCATCAAAGAATCTCGCTTTCTCTCTGGCGATGTCAAGTTGTTCCGCGTCGAAGCACCTCGGATTGCCCGCAAGCGGCAGGCGGGGCAGTTTGTGATCGTCCGGATCCACGAGCACGGTGAGCGAATCCCGTTGACGATTGCCGACTCGGACGTCGAGCAGGGGACGATCACGATCATCGTTCAGGGGGTCGGCAAGACGACGCGACTGCTCAATCAGCTCGAAGCCGGTGATTCGATCTTGGACGTCGTCGGCCCCTTGGGCGAGCCGTCGGAGATCAAGAAGTTCGGCACGGTCGTCGTCATCGGGGGGGGCGTGGGGACAGCCATCGCCTACCCAACCGCGGTCGCGATGAAACAGGCCGGCAACCACGTGATCACGATCGTCGGTGCCCGCAATCAGTCGTTGTTGATTTTGGAAGATGAGGTTCGCGCGACCAGCGACGAACTTTATTTGATGACCGACGACGGCAGCTACGGTGAACACGGCTTCGTCACGCAGAAGTTGCAAGCGTTGATCGATCAGGGGCGAACGATCGATCACGTGTTGGCGATCGGTCCGATCCCGATGATGCGGGCGGTCGCCGAGGTCACTCGCCCGCATCAGATTCCGACCATCGTCAGTTTGAACCCGATCATGGTCGATGGCACCGGCATGTGCGGCGGCTGTCGGGTGTATGTCGGCAAGGAATGCAAATTCGCCTGTGTCGATGGGCCGGAGTTTGACGCGCATCAAGTCGATTTCACTAATCTGATCCAGCGGAACAAGATGTACCGCGATCGCGAACAGGAATCGTTGGAAGCATTCGAGGCCGATCCGACGCACGACCTGGAGGAAGCTCACCATTGCCACATGGAGCAGAAGTTTCCGGAAGTCGGTCCACGGACGGTTTGAAAGTCAAAGGTCACACGTCAGACGTCATCTACGCACCATACAGATTCTGATCAATGGTTGATAAACTTCCTCCCAAGCAACGCACCAAAATTCCTCGCCAGGTCATGCCCGAACAGGAGGCTTGCCAGCGGGCGCATAACTTTGACGAAGTCAACTTGGGCTTGACCGAAGCGATCGCCCAGCGCGAGTCCCAACGTTGTTTGACCTGTGCCGATCCGAAGTGCACGCACGGCTGTCCGGTGGGCGTGCAGATCCGTGAAGTCGTCGATTTGGTGCGCGAGGGTGAGTACCTGTCCGCAGCCGCCAAGCTGCGTGAAGACAACGTGTTGCCGGCGGTCACGGGGCGTGTTTGTCCCCAGGAGAACCAATGCGAAGGCGCGTGCGTGTTGGCCAGGCGATTTAATTCGTTGGCGATCGGGCACATCGAGCGATTTGTGGCCGATTACGAACGCCAGACGGGTCAAGTGGGGCTTCCCGAGCGGGCACCGCTGACGGGCAAGAAAGTTGCGATCGTCGGCAGCGGGCCGGCGGGATTGAGCTGCGCCGGCGACCTGTCGCTGAAAGGCCATGAGGTGACCGTGTTCGAGGCCCTTCACGAAATCGGCGGCGTGTTGATCTATGGCATCCCCGAGTTTCGGTTGCCCAAGGAAATCGTTCGGCAAGAAGTCGAGAACATGCGGGCGATGGGCATCGACTTCCAAACCAACGTCGTCATTGGCAAGACGGTCACCATCGACGAGCTGTTCAATGAGGAAGGCTACGATGCGGTGTTCATCGCCACCGGGGCGGGGCTGCCGAAGTTCATGAACATACCCGGTGAGCAGTTGGCCGGCGTCTACTCGGCAAACGAGTTTTTGACGCGAGTGAACCTGATGAAGGCCTACGATCCTGATCAATACGATTCACCGATTTATGATTGTCGTGGCCGCAACGTGGCGATCGTCGGCGGCGGAAACACGGCGATGGATTCGGTTCGGTCCGCGTTGCGACTGGGCGCAAAGAACGCCTACATCATCTATCGCCGCGGCGAGGAGGAGATGCCGGCCCGCGGCGAAGAGGTGCACCATGCCAAGGACGAAGGCGTGCAGTTCATGAACCTGCACAACCCGCTGGAGTTCGTCGGTAACGAGGAAGGCAATTTAACCGGAGTCAAGTTGGTCAAGATGGAACTCGGCGAGGCAGACGAATCAGGGCGTCGGCGTCCGGTCCCGATTGAAGGCTCTGAATTTGTGATGCCGATCGACATGGCAGTCGTCGCCATTGGCACCGGCGCCAATCCGTTGGTGCAGTCGACCACACCGGACATGGCGACCAACAAATGGGGCTACATCGTTGCCGATGAAGAGACGTTGCGGACCAACAAACGCGGCGTGTTCGCCGGCGGCGATATCGTCAGCGGTGCCGCCACGGTCATCTTGGCCATGGGCGCCGGTCGGGTGGCGGCGCGGTCGATGCACGAGTACCTGGAAACGGGACAGTGGTAGTCGTTTCGGTACGTCTGTAGATTGTCGAGAGGGGAACGGGTAAGATAAGGGTGGGCGTCACTTCACTGAGAACCGTCCAGCGGATTGGATGCAGGCACCGTCGGTCTTGTTGTCGTTCCACTTTGGTTGCCGAGTGCAATTACCAGACATGGACTATCTATTTGTCTTTCTGTTCGTCGTGCTGGGGATCGCGATGGTACTTGGCGGTATCTTTGCGTCCTACTTGTTGGCGCCGCGGAACCCGACGAAGATCAAGCAGTCACCGTATGAATGTGGCGAGGAAACGATCGGATCCTCGTCGATCAATTTCAACGTTGCCTACTATTTGTTTGCGATCTTGTTCTTGGTGTTCGATGTTGAAGCGGCGTTTTTGTTTCCTTGGGCCGTCGTGCTTCGCGAACTCGGATTGATCGGGCTGATCGAGGTCGTGATGTTTGTCCTTGTTCTGGTCGTCGGCCTGGCGTATGCCTGGAAAAAAGGGGTTCTGGAATGGGAATCGTAACGGACAAGCTTCCCGGTGCACTGGAAAAGGTGCCCGGCGGCAATGTCTTGGTGACCCGGTTTGACGAGATCATCAACTGGGCCCGTGCCAGCAGCCTCTGGCCGTTGACGTTCGGCACGAGTTGCTGCGCGATCGAGATGTTGATGGCCACGGGAGGACCGCGACACGATTTGGCTCGATTCGGTGCCGAGGTCGCGCGGCCGTCTCCGCGGCAAGCCGATTTATTGATTCTGGCCGGTACGATCGTGAAACGGATGGCTCCGCGGTTGCGGACGTTGTACGAGCAGATGGCGGAGCCGAGGTACGTGATCGCGACGGGCGCCTGCACGATTTCCGGCGGCCCGTTCATCTATCATTCCTACACGACCGTGCGGGGGGCCGACGAGATCATTCCCGTCGACGTTTACGTTCCCGGTTGTCCCCCGCGTCCCGAGCAGTTGTTCCACGGCTTGTTGACGTTGCAGAAAATGATCAAGGAAGGCGAGACGATTCGCGAGCCCGGGGTACGCCGCAAACCCGTCATCAGCGCGCTGCCCGAAGGGATCACGTTGGAAGATATTCAGGGGGAGATGAAGGAGTTGCTCGTCAAGGAGAACGTGGTCGACGTCCAGCATGCCGTCGACAAACTCAAATGGCCGAGCGGATTGAACGAAAGCAGCTCCGGAGACAGCGGGGCGAACGAACGCGGGGCGGGTGATGGAGCGTGAAGCCCTGCAAGCGGCCGTTTGTGAACTCGACTCGACCGTCAGTCCCTTGGACGCGAACGCCGACCGTGCGGCGGTTATCGTCGAGGCGAGTGCCTTGCCGGCGATCGTTCGCCGTCTCCGCGACCAGCCTCAGTTTGCGTTCGCCCAATTGCTTGATCACGTGGCGGTCGATTGGATCGACCGCGGACAGTTCGAGCTAATCTATCAGCTCTACTCCTTCAAGCACAAACACTTTCTTTCCGTCAGCGTGTTTGTCCCGCGGGAGGACCCTCGCGTGCCGACGCTCTGTCGTGTGCACCCGGTGGCGGAGTGGCAGGAACGGGAAGTCTACGACCTGTTCGGCGTGTTGTACGACGATCATCCAGATCTCAGAAGACTGTTCCTGGAAGACGATTGGGTCGGATTTCCCTTGCGCAAGGACTACCAAGACGACTTTATGCTCGACAGGCCAAGATGACCGTAGAAGTTTCGTCACTGAAGGAACTCGTGGAGCAGGCCAGCGGCGACGACCGTTCGCCGGACACCCAAGAGTATTTCGTCAACATGGGACCCCAGCACCCGTCGACCCACGGCGTGTTGCGGCTGGTGTTGAAGTTGGACGGCGAAAGGGTGCTTCGGTGTATCCCCGTGCTCGGTTACATCCACCGCAGCATCGAGAAGATCTCCGAGCACATGAACTACATGAATTGTGTCCATCTGACCGACCGGATGGATTACCTGTCGTCGATCATGAACAACTGGGCGGTGTCCAAGGCGGTTGAAGAAGCGGCGGGGATCGAGGTCAATTCACGGATTCAAACCATCCGCACGATCTTCGCCGAACTGGAACGGATTCAGAGCCATCAGTTGTGGTGGGGCGTGTTGGGGATGGATTTGGGGGCGTTCACGCCATTCCTGTACGGGATCCGTGATCGCGAGGTCCTCAACGATGTGATGGAAGAGACGGTCGGTGCCCGGCTGACGATGAACTATGTGTTGCCCGGCGGTTTGATGGCAGACATTCACCCGAATTTTGTCCATCGGGTCAAAGAGTTCATCAAGTACTTCCGCCCCAAGTTGGACGAATACGATGACCTGTTGACCAACAACGTCATCATCCAAGAACGGCTTCGCAACGTCGGCATACTGTCGCCGCAAACGGCGGTCCAATACGGGGCCACCGGGCCGGTTCTGCGCGGGTCGGGCGTCGCATTCGACTTGCGGAAAGATCACCCTTACGGCGTCTACGATCAGGCGGACTTTGAGGTGCCCGTCGGCACGATCGGTGACAGTTGGGACCGCTACTGGGTGCGGGTGGAGGAGATGCGGCAGTCGATGAACATCGTCGAGCAGCTGCTCGATAACATTCCGCCGGGCGATTTTCTGGTCAAGAAACTGAATTCCAAGATCAAGATTCCGGAAGGACGCTACTATAGCCAGTTGGAAACGGCACGCGGGATCTTGGGCGTGTTCATCGTGTCAGACAAGAAGGACGAGCCGTATCGGATGCACTATCGCTCTCCGAACTTCAATAACTTGTGGTGTCTCGAGCCGATGATCAAGGGCGACTACATCGCCTCATTGATCGGGGCGATGTCCTCTCTGGATCTGGTCATCCCAGACATCGATCGATAAGGAGAATCCCATCGTCGTGGCAGATGCTTTGTTGAATCAACTTTCACTGACGCTGTCAGTTCACACGAGCGATGTGTTTGTCGCGCCGGCGATGTCGTTGGCCGACCGTGCCAGTCGGGCGCTGGAGTCGGGCGTCTGGGGGGCGGTGCTGTACATCGTGATCGGGTTGGTCGCCGTGCTCACCGCGGTTTCCGTGCTGGGTTTGGTGATGAGTTACATCGAGCGCAAGGTAGCTGGGCACTTTCAATGTCGATTGGGACCGATGCGGGTCGGTCCGCACGGCGTGCTACAGTCGCTGGCCGATGGCATCAAGCTGTTGTTCAAGGAGGGGATCGAACCCGGCCACGGCGACAAGGTGATCTTCATTGGTGCACCGATCTTCAGCATCACGGCGACGATTTTATTGTTGGCGATCGTCCCGCTGGCGCCGGGCATTCAGGTCGTCGACATGAATGTGGGGGTGGTTTACATCGCGGCGGTCAGCGGTTTGGGCGTGATGGGCATTCTGATGGGTGGTTGGAGCAGCAACAACAAGTGGTCGCTGTTGGGGGCGATGCGAGCCGGCGCGCAGATGATTTCCTACGAGGTCTCGCTGACCATCGCGCTGTTGGTGGTCGTTCTGTTTTCGGGCACCTTGAAGGTTTCCGAAATCATTGAAAGTCAACAACAAGGATGGTGGATTTGGAGGGGGCATGGCGTCGCGATCGTCGCGTTTTGCCTGTACGTGATCGCGTCCACCGCGGAGCTGAATCGGACGCCCTTCGATTTGCCCGAGGGCGAGAGCGAATTGACCGGCGGCTACCACACCGAATACAGCGGATTGCGATTTTCGTTTTTCTTTCTCGCCGAATTCGCCAACCTGTTCGTGTTCTCGGCGCTGGCGGTGACCTTTTTCTTCGGCGGTTGGTTGCCGTTCCATGTCGGAAACTACGAAGGTTTCAATAGCGTGATGGACCTGCTGCCTCCGGTGATCTCGCCGATGTTTTGGTTCGGAAGCAAATGTGCGACGCTGATTTTTATTTTGATGTGGTTCCGCTGGACCTTTCCACGGCTTCGGATGGATCAATTGATGCGACTGGAGTGGAAGGTGCTTTTGCCGATCGGGTTTGCCAATCTCATTTTGGCGGCAACGGTTGTGCTGACCGGATTGTATTTTTTCCCTTCCGCGACATGAATGACGGCTAGCCATGACGACGACCACACCGGTCCCGACGGAAACCGAATGCCCTCCGATCGATTTCGGCGAACTGAAATCAGAGTGTGTCGCACCGCGCCCGTCGATCATGGGGCAGAAACGCGGCCTGCGTTCGATTCTGTGGTTGTCGTTCAAGGGCATCGTGCGGGGCTTGCTGACGACGCTCAGTTACTTCCGGCGTCCGTCAACGGTGGTGACGCAACAGTACCCCGAGAATCGCGAGACGCTGGAGATGTTCGAGCGGTATCGTGGTCGACTGTCGTTGATCCACAACGAGGAAGGCGAGCACGGTTGCACCGCCTGCCAGATCTGTGAACGCCTGTGCCCGAACGCATCGATTATCATCACCAAGGACAAAAAGAACGAGGCGACCGGTAAACCGGCGCTGGATCAATTCATCTGGCGCCAGGACACGTGCACGTTCTGTAATATTTGTGTTCTCGTTTGTCCGTTCGACACGCTGGAAATGACCGGTGATTTTGAGTCGTCGGTGTACGACCGGCGTCTGCTGGTGTTCAACTTGAACGAATACGCCGGTCCGACCGCCGGTCAGCTCGACAAGCTCGAGGATGACGAACTGGCCAAGGCGCAAATGAAGCCGATGAAAAAGTATCAGGGCCCGGTTCCGATGTGCGGCGGCGAAATGGACGGAATTCCCAAGTTGGACGTAGAGAAACCGACCGATGTATGACGGGACAGTCGCGACCCTTTTCTTCTACTTCTTTGCGGTCGCATCGATTGCCTTGGCGCTCGGTGTCGTGCTCGGGCGGCGTCTGCTGCGATCGGCGGTTTGCCTGATCGGTGTGCTGGGATCGAGCGCCGGGCTGACCCTGGTGCTGGGATTCGAGTTTATCGCCGGGATTCAAGTGTTGGTCTTCATCGGCGGCATCGTCGTGCTGCTGCTGTTCGCGATCATGATGACCAGCGAAGGGCATACGTTCGAACAACGACCGAGCGCCGCCCGCCGCGTGATGGGAGGTGTGGTGGCGACGGCGTTTTTTGTGGTCACGCTGTCGGTCTATGTGCACACGGACTTTCCGCCCGCGACCGCGGAAGACTTGGCCGTGTCTCATGAAGATGTTCACGCCATCGGTCGCAAGTTGTTGAGCAATGAACGCGACGGATACATCGTGCCGTTCGAAGTGATCTCGTTGTTGCTTTTGGCCGCACTGATCGGTGGCATCGTGATCGCTCGCAAACATGATCCAGAAGATACCTAACAACGATTGCCGCTCAAAACACTCCGCCGTCGGGCTTTCCACATGTTTCCAACTCCTACGATCACGCATTGGCTGACGCTTTCGGCGCTGCTGTTTTCGATCGGCCTGTACGGCATCTTCACACGCCGTAATGCCGTCGGTGTTTTGTTGTCGATCGAAATGACGCTGAATTCGGCGATCCTCAACATCCTGATTTTCAATCGTTTTGTCGCGTCGGACGATGTCGATGGTCAGGTGCTGGTGTTGTTCATCGTTGCCGCTGCGGCGGCCGAGGCGGTGGTCGCGTTGGCGATCTTCGTGTCGTTTTACCGACACCGGCATACGTTGGATGTGACGCAGGCCAACCACATTTGCGATCAGGGGAACAGCGCGTCGTGACCGGATTCCTATTCGAAAATGCCTGGATGATTCCGGCCTTGCCGTTGATCTCCATCCTGTTGATCGGTTTGTTCGCGACCGGCTCAAATGCTCGTTTCGCCGGAATCATCGGATCGGTTGCGATCGGAACGGCGTTCCTACTGACGTGCGGATTGGGGCTCGCGTACCTGAGTTCGGCCGAAGCGGGGGCGTCAGCGGTGACGTGGAGCATCGAATGGCTACGGTATCAGGATCATTTGGTCGTTTCACTCGGGACGCTGATCGATCCGATCTCGCTGTTGTTGCTGTTCGTGGTGACGAGCGTCAGCCTGCTGGTTCACGTTTATTCGATCGGCTACATGGCGGGCGATGAAGGGTATTCACGGTACTTCGTGTTCCTGAGTTTGTTCACGTTCAGCATGTTGGGTTTGGTGCTGGCGCCGAACCTGTTGCAGATGTACGTGTTTTGGGAGCTGGTCGGAGTGAGTTCCTTCCTGCTGATCGGGTTTTATTACACGTTGCCCGAAGCGATCGCGGCGTCGAAGAAGGCGTTCATCGTCACCCGGTTTGCCGATCTGTTCTTCCTGGCGGGGATTTTGGTACTCGGTTTTTTCGTCCACCAGTGGATCGTCGATGCGGAATGGGGCGGCGTCACCGCCGCGGCGGTCCAATCGGCGTCCGCGGTGCAGGCGTTGGATTTCGCCACGATCAATTCGGAGCCGGTGTTGGCGCATCTGAAAGATCAGCCCGGGGTTTTGGGGCTCGATCTGCTGACCGTTGCGATGTTGTTGGTGTTCATCGGTGCGGCGGGAAAAAGCGCGATGTTTCCGCTGCATGTTTGGTTGCCCGATGCGATGGCCGGGCCGACGCCCGTTTCGGCACTGATTCATGCGGCGACGATGGTCGTCGCCGGCGTTTATTTGGTGGCCAGGCTGTTTCCTGGTTTCGCGGCGTCGGGAGATGCGCTCGACGTCGTCGCCGCCGTCGGTTGCATCACTTGCCTGTTTTCCGCTTTGATCGCGTGCACCCAGACTGACATCAAACGGGTGCTTGCATTCTCAACCCTCAGCCAGATCGGATACATGATGCTGGCATTAGGCGTCGCGTCGGCAGAACACCCAGCCGGGCTGGGCGCCGCGATGTTTCATTTGTTCACACACGCGTTCTTCAAGGCGCTGCTGTTCTTGGGGGCCGGTTCGGTGATCCATGCCGTTCACAGCAATGACGTGGCGGAGATGGGAGGGCTGCGAAAGAAGATGCCGTTGACCCATGCGACGTTCTTGATCGCCACGATCGCGATTGCCGGTGTGCCGCCGTTGGCCGGTTTCTTTTCGAAGGATGAGATTTTGGGTGCCGCGTTGGATGGGGAGCACCATCTGATATTCGGAGTGGGGCTGTTCGTGGCTGCGTTGACTGCCTTTTACATGTTTCGTGTTTACATTTTGACGTTCCTTGGGGGACACAAATCCGACGGCGCGGCGAAGGCTCACGAGTCCCCGCCGATCATGACGATCCCGCTGGTGGTGCTCGGGGTGATGTCCGTTTGCGGCGGCTGGATTGCCGTCTCGCAGTTCGTTTTGCCCGGTGTGGAACTCCACGCTCATCTGTTGGTGATGGGGTTGTCGGTGGCGGCCGCGGTGGTCGGGATCGGGTCCGCATTTTGGCTCTACGGTGGGCAGGCGAATCGGGCGCAGACGATGGCTGAATCGATGGGCGGCATTTATCGTCTGGTTCAGAACAAGTTCTACATCGATGAAGTCTATCTGTTCGTGACGAAGATGATTTTTCGATTCATTGCGGCGCCGGCGGCTTGGTTCGATCGCCATGTGGTCGATGCGGTGATGAATTTATCGGCGACGGTGGTGCGTTGGGTCGGAGCTCGGTTGAACGTTCTGCAGACCGGGCAGGTTCAGACATACGGGATTTGGATGATCAACGGGACGATTTTGGTCCTGCTGTTTTTGTGGCTCGTTCAACGGTAGCTCTGTTGAGCAAGGAAAAAGGCTCGGATGAGTTGGTTAAGTCTGCTGATCTTGATTCCGTTTGCGACGGCGTTGGCCGTTGTTGCGACCCCCGATTCCAAATGGTACGTGCGGCGTTGGGTTGCGTTGTTTGGAACGGGAGTGGTCCTTGCGCTGTCGTTGGTGATGAGCGTGTCCTACATGCAGGCGGTGCTGCAGCGCGGCGGCGATGCGTCGATGTTGACGATTTCGCAGATGGAATTCGAGCAATCGGTTCCCTGGTTCAAGAGCATGGGGATCGAGTACCACGTCGGCGTGGACGGGATCGCGATGGCGATGATCGTACTGACGGCGATCATCATTTTCACGGGTGTGCTGGCGAGCTGGGAGGTCAAAGAACGGTCGCGTGAGTTCTACGCGTTTCTATTGGTGTTGGTCACGGGCGTCTTTGGCGTGTTCATCAGCGTCGATCTGTTCCTGTTCTTTCTGTTCTACGAAGTCGCCGTGTTGCCGATGTATCTGTTGATCGGCGTGTGGGGGACCGGGCGGAAAGAGTATTCTGCGATGAAGTTGACGTTGATGCTGATGGTGGGCTCGGCGTTGGTCTTGGTTGGAATGCTTGCGCTGTACCACGCGGCCGGATCGCAGACGTTTGACTTGAACAAGTTGGCGATGGTTGATTATTCGCGTGACTTGCAGCAGTGGGTGTTTCCGTGCGTGTTTGTCGGCTTCGGTGTGCTGGGCGCGCTGTTTCCGTTTCACACCTGGTCGCCGGATGGTCACGCATCGGCGCCGACGGCGGTGTCGATGTTACATGCCGGGGTGCTGATGAAATTGGGCGGTTACGGCGTGTTGAGAGTTGCCGTGTACCTGATGCCCGAGGGGGCGAAACAGTGGGCGCTTTTCTTTCTGGTGCTGACGACGATCAATATCGTGTACGGGGCGTACGCGGCGATTCGGCAAACCGATTTGAAGTATTTCACAGCCTATTCGTCGGTCAGTCACTGTGGCTTCGTCCTGTTCGGACTTTGTTCGCTGAATTTGATGGGATTCAAAGGTGCCGTGATTCAGATGTTTAGTCACGGGATCATGACGGGGTTGTTCTTCGGTCTGATCGGAATGGTCTATGGTCGCTCCAAGACGCGTGACCTGACGAAGATGGGGGGGCTTTCCAAACGGATCCCCTGGTTGGCGACCAGTTTTTACATCGCCGGGTTGGCGTCGCTGGGGCTGCCGGGGTTGTCCGGTTTCGTCGCCGAGTCGACCGTTTTTCTAGGCGGCTTTTTTGGCAACCCTTGGGTCGATTCGACAACGATGCGAATCTGTACGCTGCTCGCGACCTCCTCGATTGTCGTCACGGCCGTTTACGTGTTGCGTGGCCTGAGCCGTGTGTTTCAAGGGCCGATGACCAAGTCAGAGTTCAGCCAGATGCAGGATGCGACAATCCCCGAAAAATTGTGCACCGGAATCCTGGTCGCAACGTTAGCAGTCGTTGGGATGTACCCGCCCGTGCTGATCGATCTGATTGAGCATGCGATCGTTCCGATCGCGAATCGTTTTTAGGACCTCCGGCGACACCACCCCTATTGATCCCATGTATATCCAACCGGAAATCATTGTCGTCGTCACAGCGTTCGCGGTGCTCGGCATGGAGATGTTTCTGCCGCCGCGGCAGCGAGTGCTGCAAACTCCGGTGTGCTTGTTAGGGTTGTCCATCGCGCTGGCCGCTGTCGTTTATCTGATGATTCAAGGCGATGGCAATTTCTTGGGCGGCCAGTTTCTCTTTGATGGCGTGGCCGGATGGTTCAAGGTCTCGTTCTTGTTGGCGGGGCTGTTGACGGTGTTGCTGTCGGCCGACCTGCTCAACGGCCGGTTCAAGATCGTGCCGGGGCAAAACCGTGTGCTGATTCATCGGGGCGAGTTTTACACGGTGGTCTTGTTCAATCTGGTCGGATCGATGTTCCTGATTTCGGCGACGAATCTGATCAATCTGTATGTCTGTCTGGAACTGGCGACGATTCCGCTGTTCGCCCTGGTCGCCTGGCGGCGCGACGATCCGCTGTCATGCGAAGCCGGATTGAAGTACATCATTCTGGGCGCGACGTCGTCGGCCGTGGTGCTGTTCGGACTCGGTCTGCTGTATGGGCTATCCGGATCGGTGGACCTGTTCACCATGGGCGACAACTTGAGTTTTGGGCCGGCAACAAAGTTGGCGATTGCGATGGTGGTGGTCGGGGTCGGATTCAAGCTGACGCTGGTGCCGTTCCACATGTGGGCGGCCGATGTGTATCGCGGTGCGCCGCTTCCGGTGGCGGCGTACTTGTCGGTGGCGTCCAAGGCGGCCGGATTGGCGTTCATGTTCCAGTTGTTTTACCGCGTGCTGGGGAATGTTCTGTTGGACGTCTCGATGGCGCTTGCGGTGTTGGCGGCGGTGACGATGACCTTGGGCAATCTGGTGGCCGTGGTGCAAGCCAACGTCAAACGCTTCATGGCGTTTAGTGCGATCTCCCAGGCGGGCTATCTGATCATGGGGTTCCTGGACCCCAGCGGTGCCCCGAGCATGGTGTATTACATGTTGGTCTACGTGGTCACCAACATGGTCGTTTTTGGCGTCCTCGTTTTCTATTTGAATGAAACCGGCCGCGAGGAAATCGAGGACTATCGCGGGCTATCGCGGACGAATCCATGGATCGCGTTGGTGATGATGTTGGGGCTGTTCAGCTTGGCCGGGATCCCGCCGCTGTCGGGGTTCGTCGGCAAGTTCTTTTTGTTCAGCGTGGCATCCAAGGCGGGGTTTCATTGGTTGGTCGCCGTGGCTGCCGTCAATTCCACCATTTCGCTGTACTATTATCTGCGGATCGTCCGGCAGATGTACATCGAGCCGGGTTTGGGTGACGATCCACCGATTCGTGCGTCGGCGTCGATCGTCACGGCGTTAGCCGTTTCCACCGTGCTGATGGTGGTGTTGGGGATCGTTCCGTTTTTCTACGAAACGATTTACGAACAGACGCACAATTGGATCGCCGTGGCGGGAATCAGGGGAGGGATGGCAGAATGATGGGTTCCGCATCGCGTGCGGCAGGGAACGTCGATTCTTTTGCTGCAGTTTTTGGCAACCGATTGAGTCTCTCCCTCTGGGAGAGACGGCGTTTGCGCAGCAAGCAAACGCCAGAGAGGGTCGGCGGCGAAAGTCTTAGCGTTTTCTGCTACGATCAAATCCGTCACCTATACGATTGACGTCCCTCAGGGAGGGTCGGACGCGATAGACGAGCGGCCGGGGAGAGTTCGTTGTGGCTCGACATCACTCCGTCACAAACAATCGACCCTCCCCTCGCTGCGCTCGACCCTCCCTGCCAGGGAGGGTGACATCGAGACGTGGGCTTCGCTGACGCGTCGCGGCTCGCTTGAACTGCAAGCCGCATCGCAGGGATAGTCCGTCCGCGTGCTGTGATCCGTTTAGAACTTGGTTCCGTTGAGTACGGATCCGTTCTTGATGACGATCGAGATTCCGTCGCGGACTTGCAAGGGTTCGTCCTCGCCGAGTGAATCGACGTTTTCGGCATTTGTGATGGTGACGTCGGTTCCGACGCGCGAGTTCTTGTCCAGAATCGCGCCGCTGATGACGCTGTTGTCGCCGATTCCGACCGGGATTTGGCCCGGCGTCAAGGTGTCGGGGTCTTCGATGTAATCGGCACCCATGACGACGCTGTTTTTGATCGTGACGTTGTCGCCGATCTTGGTGCGAAGGCCGATCACGCTGTGCTCGATCGTGACGTTGTGTCCGATGTGGCAACCGTCGGCGATCAGGCTGCCACGGATGGTGACGTTGTCGCCGACGACCGTGGGCGGCAGAAAACGCGGGCGGCTGTAGATCGGGGCGTCGACGCTGCCGAGTTGGAACGGCGGCGTCTTGCTGGCCAGCGAAAGGTTGGCTTCGTAAAACGCGCGGATGGTTCCGATGTCTTCCCAGTAGCCGTCAAACAGGTGCACTTGGACTTTGCGTTTGTCGATGGCCGCGGGAAAGACTTCCTTGCCGAAGTCTGAGTGATCGTTGCCGTGCAGCAGGTCCACCATGACCTCTTTCTTGAAGATGTACAGGCCCATACTGGCCAGACAATCGCGTCCCTTGCTGGGAATCCCACGGGCGTCGATCCAAGCCGGATCCATACGAACCTTGGCCAGTTCTTCTTCCGTTTGGGGTTTCTCGACGAATCCGGTCACACGGCCGTCGTCGTCGAGTTGCATGATTCCCAGTGCGGCGGCGTCTTTGCGGTCGACCGGGATTCCGGCGATGGTTGCATCGGCTCCGGAATCGATGTGCGACTTCATCATGTCGCGAAAATCCATCCGATACAGTTGGTCGCCGGACAGGATCAGGATGTGTTCGATCTCGGGCTGGTCGATGTAACGCAGGTTTTTGCGGACGGCGTCGGCGGTTCCCTGGTACCAATCGGTTCCGGCATCGACGGTTTGCTGTGCGGCCAGCAGTTCGACAAAACCGCCGGTGAATTGATCGAAGCGATAGGTTTGGCGGAGGTGGCGGTGCAGGCTGACCGAGAGGAATTGCGTCAAGACGAAAACGCGACGCAGTCCGCTGTTGATGCAGTTGGAAATCGGGATGTCGATCAGTCGGTACTTGCCCGCCAGCGGGACCGCGGGTTTGGCACGGATCTTGGTCAGCGGAAAGAGTCGCGTTCCGCGACCGCCGCCAAGAATCAGTGCGATCGTATTTTTGGACAGGTCCATCGGGTAGTCGGAGTGGGAAGTCATGACGATTGGGGAATAGGAAAGGGGGATCGGATTCGACTGCGGGTCATTGTTCCACCGTTCTAACGCACGCGACGGACGCGGGAAAGGTTCCAGCGGCTACCAATATTTTTCGAAATGAATCCTGCCGGGACCTTGGCCGTGGATTTCGTGACGAAAACCCGCCGCTTCGAGCAACGGCAACATGCCCGGCTTTTTTGGCGTGGGGGCTCCCGGCGGAACGTATCCGATCATGTCCGGATTGCCACACAAAAAGACATGCGTGTTGGTGGGCGAAAGCGGGTCGTCGGCGGCCGCGGCAAGTTGACCACTGGTGAAAACTTCTTGGATGTATTGCTTGCCGACATAGCCGGGCAAACCGGGATCCAGGTTGATGTCTTCGCGAGTGGTGCAGGGCAGGTAGCGATAATTGGGAAATTGATCCATCAATAAACGATGTTGCGCGTGATACGCCAAGTCACGTCGGTAGCGGACACAGCAGGCATTGATGATGCGGCCTTGGTGTCCGGCGTCGAGCAAGGCCGCTGTCATCGCATTGTGCGGGGCCTCTCCCGTTCCGGTCGACAGCATCAGGACGGTGGCGTCGGGCCGAATCTGACCGAGCGTGTACGTGCCGACGATTTTTTTTCCGATCGCGATCCGATCCCCCTTGCCCAGACAGAAAAGTCGTGGCGTCAGTGCCGGAGGGGCTTTGCCGGGGCTGCCCGCCTCCCGCACAAGGACGACATAGAATTCCATGTAGTCGACCGTATGAATCGGTGCCAGATGATGGTCGTCATCGAGCAGCGGGCAGGAGATCGAATAGGCGCGTTTGACCACACGGGTGAGTTTTTTTTCCGGCAGGTTCTCGTCCTGGGTGCCCTCCAGACGCGGTTCCCAGTTGCCGAGCCCGAGCGTGACGTATTGACCGGCTTGGAAATTCGGGACGCCGTCATCGGGGCGGATCCGAAATCGAGTCAGATTCTCGTGGCAATCGATTCGGTCGATGATGGTCGCGTTGTAATGCCGCTTTCGCAGCGCGTCGAAGTCCATTTCTGATGGGTTTCCCGAGTCGGGCACGTGTTTCTCCGGGGGTACGATGCAGGGGCTGCAAATTCGCAAACCCTGAAAAAATGCCGCAGTATTCAAACCGCTCTCGCAATATACTGAACTCTTGGGCCCTGCGTCGCCCAGTGCCCCGCGTTCTTGTTTCGCCTCCTCAAAGTCGTGAGACTTTTCAAAATGCCACTCAGCATCGATTTTCGCCGCCACGCCAAGGTTGCGCTCCGACACGCGATCGTTTGGCCCGGAATCGCAGCCCTTTTCACCTTCACCAGCGGATTGGTCGGTTCCACCAGCCCCGCTGTGGCAGCCGAACGCTGGACCAGTTTGGACGGCTCCAGCACGGTCGAGGCGGAATTCATCGGACTGTGGGGCAACAACGTCGTGTTGGAATTGCCCGGTCCGCGGCGGGTCACCGTCAGCGTCGATAACCTGATCGCCGACAGCCGCATCCAGGCTCGGCGGTTAGGAGAAGAGCAGAGCCGTCGTCGGGCCGAGTTGCGACAACAAATTCTGGCCGACGCCAAAGAGGCCGCCGCACCGGCGCCGACGCCGCTGCCGGCCCCCCCGACCCCGCCACCCTACCAGCGACTCAATTCCTCCGGCGGCCTGCTCGCCCAGCTCGAATGGCTGGACCAACAGAATAAGAACGGGCACGGGCTGATCGCCGCGTTCGACTCCCTGCCGCTGAATTATCAGAACGACCTGGAACGCCTGTTGCGTGCCAGCGTTGCCAAGCTGGACAGGCAAGGCATGCGTCAGATCCTCGGTTCGGTTCACTCGGTCGGTGATCTGGTGGTGACTCGCCAACGCTGGTTCTTTTCTCACCCGCGACTGCAGGCGATCGATGCCGATGCGCGGGACACGCTGAAATCGGTGCTGCTGTCGATCGGCGGGCTGATCCGCGACGGCTTGGATCCCGACCAATTGAAACTCGACGAACTCGCCTCCACGCCTTTGCGGACCTGGCTGGTTGGGTTGGATACGCGGCTGGCACCACACATCGCCGCGATGAACGAACAGATGCAAATGTTGGGAATCGAGCCCTCCTCGTATGAAGTCAAAGAGGAAAAAGACGGGAAAGCGACGGTGGAAATCACCAATGGTGAGACCAAGCAGACGGTGAACTTCATCACCGTCGATGGGATGTGGTTGCCGGCCGATTCGGAGGCCGAAGCATGGGCCGAAGCGATGAAGAAGTGGGAAGACGCGTTGGCCGGGACCGCGGACGGTTCGCTGCTGGCCGGCGGTCCCGCACAGATGGTGCCGATGATGTTGGACCCGATCCTGCAACCGGCGCTGGCGGCCGAGTCGGCTCGAGAGTTTCACTCGGCGATGGATGGCTGGTTCGCCATGGCCGCTCCCCTGGTCGCCCAGATGCAATCCTTCGGCATCGGAAATCGTCGCGGGATGAACCCCTATGGAGGCGGCTACAACGAGTACGGCAGCGACTACGACATGGAGATGGAAATGGAGATGGACATGGACATGGAGATGGAGATGGAGATGGAAATGGACATGGACGAATTCTAAACGCGTTACCGAGAGGGCGCGTTTGACGCGCGCCATGACACCGCAACTTCGCTCGTGTGCTTCGGAACTGATGATGGAACGGGACGGTGATGGACGATAAGTCGGAGTCGAGGTCACGCTCGTTTCCTCAACGGATTGCGGTGATCGGCGGTGGCCTCTCCGGACTGGCCACCGCGTATTATTTGAAACGTTTCTTGCCCGACGCGATCGTCAAGCTTTGCGAGTCGTCGTCGCGACTCGGCGGAGTGATCGACACCGAGCGGATCGAAACGGACCATCATGGCTGCTTTGTGATCGATCACGGCGCCGACATGTTTGCCACCGAGCCGCCGGCCGCCATCGAGCTGTGTCGCGATCTGGGAGTCGCGGACCAATTGATCGTTCCCGACACCACGCGAGCCGGCGCGATGATCGTGCATCGCGGCAAGCTGGTGCCGATCCCCGACGGCTTTGTCTTGATGCGGGCGACGAAGCTTTGGCAAATGGTCACCACGCCCTTGTTGTCGGTCCCCGGGAAGCTGCGTTTTTTGGCCGAACGTTTCGTCAACCGTCAGCTGAGCGCGGACGATGGGACCGACGACATCAGTGTCGCGGAATTCGTCCGCCATCGCATGGGCGCCGAGGTGCTCGATCGGCTGGTCGGCCCTCTGGTCGCCGGGATCTACACCGCCGACATCGAAAAATTGAGCATGAGGGCGACGATGGCTCCGATGGTCGCGATGGTCGAAAAACACGGCTCATTGGCCCAGGCGACGCTCGCCCGGCGGCGTGAAAACAAGGATCGGACCGAACGGAACAGCGCCGGGGCAAGGTACGAGAAATTCCGTGGCTTTCCCGACGGAATGAAGCAGTTGATCGACACGCTTGCCGCGGCTCTCGGAGAGCAGTCGATTCAGACCGAAACGCCGATCAACGCCTTGCACTTCAGCGACGATCGGGCACGTCCCTGGGAGATTCAGTCCGATCAGGGCGCGGAATCTTTTGACGAAGTCGTGTTGGCCACGCCCGCCGCTGTCTCGGCGCGGCTGCTGAGCACGGTGACCGGGCAAGCCGTTCAGACGGCCTGCGAAATCGCCGCCGAGGCGCTGTCAACGATCGAGTCGGCGTCGACCGCGATCGTCGTCCTGTGCGTGCCGAAGTCTCAGATCGCTCGACTGCCCAACCAGTTCGGCTTCGTGGTTCCCCAAATCGAAAACCGAAAGATCTTGGCGGTCAGCTTCGCCAGTCACAAGTATCCGATCCGCTGCCCCGACGATCACACGATCATTCGCGTCTTTGTCGGCGGCGCATTGCAGCCTGAACTGCTGGAGCAGTCCGACGACGAGATCGTCGAAATGGTTCGCGGCGAGCTTGCCGACCTGATCGGCATGACGGGAACGGAAACGCTCGCCCGTGTGGTGCGTTGGAACAATGCGATGCCCCAGTATCATGTCGGCCATCTCAAACGTGTGGAGTCGATCCAGCGGGCCATGGATCAGATCCCAAACCTGCATCTGGTCAGCAACGCGCTCGGCGGTGTCGGGATCGCCCCGGTGATCGCGGCGGGGAAAGCGATGGCGAGAAAAATCAGTGGGGCCAGTTGAGTTCGGCGGGATTGCGGTACACTGTTGGATGCCCTGTAACCCACCTCCCCTCCGTGAAGGTCGTGCAGTGTTCGAAGTCACCCTCACTGCCAGGGAGGGTCGGACGCGAGGTACGAGCGGCCGGGGAGCGTTCGTTGTGGCTCGAAATTACTCCGTCACGACCAATCGACCCTCCCCTCGCTGCGCTCGACCCTCCCTGCCAGGGAGGGTTTCTTAAGTTGTGTTGGCACGAATGCCGAGGGGGAGTGTGATAAGAACTCTGTACCATCCACGACCTACAAACTGCCCCACGCCTTTTTTTGGACGATTGTGATTCCATGATCCGTCTGTTACTCACCGGCCTAGTCGGTCTGGCCGCGATCCCGGTAGTTGCTGACGATCGTGTGGATTTCGCGCATCAGATCCAACCTCTGTTCCAGCGGCACTGCATCGAATGCCATGGACCGGAGGAGCAAAACGGCGGGCTGCGACTGGATCGATCCAGCGACGCGCTGGCCGAAGCGGATTCGGGCACGGTAGCGGTTGTTCGTGGAAAGCCCGATGAAAGTGGGCTGTTGGCGCGGGTCAAGTCGAGCGACGAAGACGACCGAATGCCTCCTGAAGGTGATCGATTGTCCGCCGCTGAAATTGAACTGCTGGAACGTTGGATTCATTCGGGGGCGGCGTGGACGGCGGGGGATGAAGCGTCTGACGGAACAACCATTGAAATTGATCATTGGGCGTTTCAGCCGATCCGTTCAGTCTCAGCGCCACCCGTCGACGACCCCAACTGGCCGCGAGGCGATCTGGATCGATTTATCCAAGCACGACGTGAAGCGGCGGGGTTGGCGGTCGTCGATGATGCTCCGCCGATCGTGTTGGTCCGCAGGGCGACGTATGGGCTGACGGGATTGCCGCCGACGATCGAGGAAGTCGATGCGTTCGCCGACCGCGTCGCTGCGGTCGGCACAGCCGATGCGATGGCGGAACTTGTCGACGAGCTGCTGGGGCGGCCGGCTTATGGTCAGCGTTGGGGAAGGCACTGGATGGATTGGGTGCGGTACGCCGACACCGCCGGAGACAATTCCGATTTTCCGATTCCGCAAGCGTATCTGTATCGCAATTACATCATCGATTCGCTCAACGATGACCTGCCGTATGATCGGTTTATCGCCGAGCAGATCGCCGGCGATCTGTTGCCCGCATCGTCGCTTTCCGATCGCAACCGCCAGACGATTGCGACCGGTTACTTGGCGATGGCCCGGCGATTCGGATCCTTGGTCGAACGCTATCCTTGGCATTTGACGATCGAAGACACGATTGACAACGTCGGTCGCACGATGATGGGGCTGACCCTGGCGTGTGCCCGTTGTCACGATCACAAATTCGACCCCGTCAGCACCCGCGACTACTACGCGTTGTACGGAATCTTTGCCAGCACGCGGTATCCGTTCCCCGGAATTGAATTGTTTCAAACACAACGCGACTTTGTCAGTTTGCTTGACCAAGCCGAAACGCAAGCAAGGCTTGGCAAGTTTCAACCGGAAACGGACAGGCTGGTCGCCGAGCTGCAACAGCATTTGGATCGTTGCGAAGCGAAAGCACAAGACAACGCCCGGCGTGAGAAAGAAAGCACGCTGGAACAGCAGCGGAAAATGCGCGACGAGTTGGATGGCATGCTGATCAAGGCTCGCAAGGCCGGCGAAGCGCTTGCCGAACACTTGCGACACTTGCCGGTAATTCCCAGTGCCTACGCCGTCGCGGATGCCAACGCGGTGGACGCGCAGATTCAGATCAAGGGAGAACCCACACGTCCGGGCGCCGAAGTCCCGCGAGGGTTTCCCGAAATCCTGGGCGGCTGGAAGCTTGATCGCGACCTTGCCCCATCCACCAGTGGTCGCAAACAGTTGGCACAGTGGATCACGCATCCGGAAAACCCGTTGACCGCCCGTGTGATCGTCAATCGGGTTTGGCAGCGACACTTCGGCACAGGGATTGTCCCTACCACCAGTGATTTCGGACTGCGTGGTGAAGCGCCGACGCATCCCCAGTTGCTCGATTGGCTGGCCACCGATTTCATCAACAGCGGTTGGTCGCTCAAGCACCTGCAGCGACGCATCATGACGTCCCGCACCTACGCACTGGCCAGTGCCAGCGTGCCCGAGAATCTGGCACACGATCCCAACAACCAATTGCA
The DNA here is from genome assembly GCF_025060895.1 of Stieleria sedimenti. Classification (GTDB taxonomy): domain Bacteria; phylum Planctomycetota; class Planctomycetia; order Pirellulales; family Pirellulaceae; genus Stieleria; species Stieleria sedimenti. The sequence continues at coordinate 22,132 of NZ_JANZKV010000213.1, forward strand.
CTGGCGGTTCAATCGACAGCGTTTGGACGCCGAATCGATTCGTGACACCGTGCTGATGATCGCCGGCTCGCTCGATCTGACGCCACAAACCGAGCCGTATCCTTTTCCGCCACGCGAGCAATGGAAATACACCCAACACCATCCTTTCAACGACGACTACCCCAGCAACAAACGCAGCGTCTATTTGATGACCAAACGTTTGACGGCCGGGGCGTACTTTCAGACCTTCGACGGCCCCGATCCGAATGCCTGTACCAGTCACCGTGACCAGTCGATCACCGCGCTGCAGGCATTGTATTTCGCCAACGACCAATTTTTACATGAGCAATCGACACGGTTTGCCGACGCGGTGCTGAAACATCCGGGCGACACGCAGTCGCGAGTCGAATTTGCCTTCCGCACCGTCTTGTGTCGTCCCCCGACCAGCGACGAAACGCAGCTGTTGCTGGCCCACTTGGAAAACGTTGCCGGTCGCGTCGGTGACGGCGTTGATCAAGAACGCCAGGCGTGGGCCAGTCTGGTCCGCAGCTTGTTCCGGTTGAACGAATTCTTGTACCTGGATTAACGCCACACACCTTCCTTTGCCTCGGGTCTCCATTGATGTTGCATTCAAATCTGGATCGGCGAACGATGATACGATCGATGGTCGGCGGTTCGTTGATGATGCCGGGCATCGTGTCGCAGTTGTTGGCCGACCAGTCTGATCCGCTCGGTCCCAAGGCGACGCATCACCGCCCGACCGCAAAGAACGTGATCTTCATTTATGCCACAGGCGGTGTTTCGCACATCGACACGTTCGATCCCAAACCGACCAGCGGGGGGCGTGACGGTAGCGGTAAAGATCGATTGATGGGCAATCTATTCGGTGCCAAGCCGAATCAGAAATGCGGCACGCTGGTCAGCGATATCTTCCCGCATGTCCGTGACGTGATGGACGAAATCTGTCTGATCCGGTCGATGAAAGCGTCGCACTTTGATCACTCCGAAGCCACACTGGGGATGCACACCGGATCGCCGACCTTTGCCCGGCCGAGCATGGGGTCATGGATCAGCTACGGACTGGGAACGGTCAATCAGAACCTCCCCAGTTTCATCGTCATCGCGCCCCATTTGCCGTACGGCGGCACCCAGGTCTACGCCAGTGATTTTCTGCCGGCGTTCCATCAGGGCACACGCGTGTTGCCGGGGAAGAACCCGATCGCCAACCTGAATCCACCGGGCAAGACGGGACAGTTGCAAGATTTGGAATTCGATCTGGTGGATCAATTCAATCAACGCCATGCCCGTCAGCGTCCACACGACAGCGCGTTGGCGGCCCGGATCAAGTCATTCGAGACGGCGTTTCAGATGCAGCAAGCGGCGCCCGAGGCGTTTGACGTCGAACAGGAACCGGAGCACGTTCGACGGCTGTACGGATTGGACCGCAACGTCAAAGGACCGGGGGCGGATTTTGCCTGGCAGTGTTTGGTCGCCCGTCGTCTGGCCGAACGCGGCGTTCGCTTTATTGAATTGATCGATACCGGATCGCGGCCGAATTGGGATTCACACGGCGAGATGAACGAGCATGCGGATCTGGCCCGCAACGTCGACCAGCCGACCGCGGCATTGATTTCCGACCTGCGTCAGCGGGGCATGTTGAAGGACACGATCGTGTTGTGGGCGACCGAGTTCGGGCGGACGCCGACGAAAGAAGGAAAAAATGGGCGCGGTCATCATCGCGATTGCTTCAGCGTGTGGCTGGCCGGTGGCGGGTTCAAGGGGGGGCACGTGCATGGCGCGACCGACGAGATCGGAAAATACACGGTCGAAGATCCCGTCGAAGTCCACGATTTGCACGCCACGATGTTGCACCAGTTGGGCATCAACCACGAAAAGCTGACCTTCCGTCACGCCGGCCGCGATTTCCGTTTGACCGATGTCCACGGGCGGATCGTGCGGGATTTGATCGCGTGATGGTGGGGGTGTGATGGCCAGTGACGCGGTTTTCGATTTGCTGGTGTTGAGGTGAACCTTTGGCGTGGCGGGCTTGTCGATCCCAGCGGACAATGCCAGCGGACAATGGATGTCCCACCTTGTGTTGATCAACACCCCCGCCATGCGAACCGTCTCTTGAACGACTCTGATGACGACGATTCTGTTGAATCCGCAAGTGATTCGCCAGCCGACCGGCCGAGCCAATTTGCGACGGGAATTCTGCTCGCGATCATCGGCACGTTTTTGTTCGCGTTGAAATCGATCTTTATCAAGCTGGCTTACGCCGAAGGGGCGGAGCCGACCATGTTGCTGATGCTCCGTCTCGCATTCGCGCTACCGTTTTATCTCGCCGTGTTTTGGCAGGTTCGCAGGTCGTCGGCTGCCAAGCCGATCCGACCAAAGCTTTTTATTCGAGCGATCGTCTTGGGCTTTCTCGGCTACTATCTTGCTTCCTATCTGGATCTGAGCGGACTGCAATACATTACCGCCCAGTTGGAACGGTTGACGTTGTTCGTCTATCCAGCAATCGTCGCATTTCTGGCCTGGATGTTTCTGGGCGAGGTGCTCAATCGGCGGATTATCCTGTCGATCGTGTTGTGTTACGGCGGTATCGCGACGATGTACAGTCAGGAGCGATTGCTCAGCGGCGGCACGCACGTCACGTGGGGCGTGATTCTGGTCAGCGGATCCGCGATCAGTTACGCGGTCTACATTCTGTTGGCCAAACCCGTCATGCAATCGATGGGGAGTCGGCAATTCACCAGTCTTGCGATGATCGGATCGACGGTGTTCGTCGCGATCCATTTTTTGGCCGAAGGCGAAGTCGCACAACTGACATCCGCTCGCCCTGTTGTCTTAGCATACGGATTTGTGTTGGCAATCGTCTGCACGCTGATCCCCAGTTTCATGATTAACGAGGCGATCATGCGAATCGGTGCGACGCGAACGGCGGTCATCGGTAGCGCCGGTCCGGTCCTGACGATGTGCTTGGCGATCGGTATCTTGCAGGAACCGTCCTCAATGGGGCACTTCATCGGCATGGGCGTTGCGATTTTGGGAGTCGGTTTAGTGACCCAGAGGTGACGATGTTACTGAGCACCCTGCTCGATAAATCGCTCGATCTTGCGTTTGAGTACCGGCAAGGGGATCGAACCGGAACTCAGCACGGCGTCATGAAATTGGCGGACGTCAAACGCATCGCCGAGCTGCTTTTCGGCGCGTTCGCGTAAATCCGTGATGAACAGCTCGCCGACCTTGTAGCCCAACGCTTGTCCCGGCCAGCCGATGTAGCGATCGACTTCGGCAACGATGTTGTGCTCCGACAGCGCCGTGTTTTCTTGCATGTATGTGATCGCCTGTTGCCGCGTCCAGCCTTTGGCGTGGATGCCGGTGTCGACGACCAATCGACTCGCCCGCCAAGCTTCCATGCTCAGCCGGCCGAATTCCTGGTAGGGATCTTTGTAGAATCCGAGTTCACCGCCCAGCTTTTCGCTGTAGAGCGCCCAGCCTTCGATAAACGCGGTGAAATTGCTCTGCTTGCGGATCGGATGCAGTCCCTCCAATTCCGCTTGCAGGGCCAGTTGCAAATGGTGTCCTGGAACCGCTTCGTGAAACGAGAGAGCCTCGAGTTGATACAGCGGACGGGCCGACAGGTTGTAGGTGTTGACGTAATAAAATCCGCCACGGGTTCCGTCGGTCGCGGGCGGCCAATAATACGCCGACGTGGTTTGCGGCGCGACATAGTCGGGGACTTCGCGAATCCCGTACGGTGTGCGGGGAAGCTTGCCGAACAGATTGGGAAGACGTCCGTCGGCCTGCTTCAAGATGTAAGCGACTTCCTTGAGCAGTTCTTCCTTCGTCTTGGGATAGAACTTGGGATCGGTGCGGAGGTGTTTTAAAAACGCTTGCAAGTCGCCGTCAAATTGGACCCGCTCCTTGATCGCTTCCATCTGCGATCGGATCCGAGCATTTTCGCGAATCCCAGTCTGATGCAACTCGTCGGGTGTCATCTCCAACGTCGTGAACTTACGAATTTGTGCCTGGTACAGTGTTTGGCCGCCGGGCAGCGATCGAGCCGCGATGCTTCCTCGGCAGGCCGGAACGTAGGTCGTCTTCAGGAACTCGGCAAAGTCACGGTAGGCGGGAATGACACGCTGCCGGATCGCATCGAGAACTTTGGGACGCAGCTCATTCCAGTCCTTCTCGGATAGCTTGGCGATCGATTCATCGGCCAGGTTGGTCAGGAACAGCGACTCTTCGGGATCGTCCACCACGTGTGCTTGGGCCTGCCGGACGCTGTCTCGCATGATGATGGCCGGTTGAGTCAAACCGGCATCGATGCCTTGACGTAAGAGCGAGATTTGTTCGGCAACGTAGCGTGGAAATTGGTTGAGCCGCGCGATGTAATTCTCCATTTCTTGGCGCGAATCGGGATTCATCTGTCGCGGCAACTCGGGCAAGCCGATGTGGAATCCTTCGCGATTGTTGATCGGCATCAAGTGCAGACCCAGCCGGTAGTCCGTTTGTTCGGTTTCCAGCTTGCGACGCAACAGGTCCACGTCGACCTGGTCTTCCGCGTCGAGCGCGGACAGATCGATGGCGTCGAGGGACTTGAGGAACCCCGTGCGGGCCAGCTGACGGCGTTGGAAGTCGGCGGGGGTGTTGCTGGCCAGTCGGTCTTGCCCGCGCGGGTCACCGACGTCGGTGGCCAGCAGCGGGTATTCGTCGAGTTCGAATTCCCAGACCTGGTCCATCAACGTGCGAAGCGCCTCGTTGGACGGGCGCGAGACCGCGTCGTCGGCTTGTGCCTCGTCGTGGGGTGGGACATCGAATGCCAGCAGCAGCGTGGCGGTGAAGGCAATGACTAAGTACTTCATCAGTTTGCTTGTTGGGCGCGAAACTTACCGGGCGAGACACCGAAGGTGCGGCGGAACTGTCGTGTGAAGGCGCTTTGGTCGGAATAGCCGACGGCCAGCGCGATGGCAACAATCGGGTCCTCCGTCTGACGTAGCTTGGTCGCTGCGGCGCCCATTCGCAACTGCAAGATCAGCTGTGACGGCGGGATTCCGTAGACCTGACGGCATCGTCGATCGAGCTGGTAGGTCGACATTTTCTCCCGCTCGGCCAGTTCCGAGTTCCGCAACGGTGTACCCAGATGCTCCTTGATGTGCCCGACGATTCGCGCCAGTCGGTTCAGGTCACTCGTGTCCTCGCCGGGTGACTGCAGGTCGCGTGAGATCCCGACCAATCCGACAACGGTTCCATCGTTTCCCTTGAGCGGCAATTTGGTGGTCAGACACCAGCCCGTGTTGCCCGACGGATAGGCGTGGCGTTCCAGTTCGTCGACCAACGGTTGCTCCGTTTTGATGACCGACAGGTCTTGCGCCAAGAAGCGGTTGCCGATCGGATCACGGAAAATTTCTTCGGACGTTTTCCCGATCAAGTCGCATTTTTGCTTGGCACCACTGCGTTGAACCAGGGTCTCGTTGACGACCACATATCGCCCCCGCCGGTCTTTCACGAAGTACACGATGTCCGTCAAATGGTCGAAAAGAGCCTCGCTCAAGAACGGATCGGCGAGCTGGCCGGCCAGTTCCAGACGGACATCGTTGAACGGTGTTGGGTCAGGTGTGCGCAATTTTCATTCTCGCAGACTGGTGATGTCAATCGAGCGGTCCGGCGACGTACTATAGTGGTCCCCATCCAAACGCCCCAGTGAAAGACGATCGCTATTGATCCCCTGTGGCCGCCACGTTGGCCCTACAATGATTCAGCCTATGCCCGATTCCTTTCCCGTTCTAGACACCCACACAGGCGGTGAGATCACGAGAGTGCTGTTCGCCTCCGACATCGGGCTGGTCGGGCACTCGGCGGAGCAACAACTGGAGCAACTGCGTGGACCGTTCGATTGGATCCGAAAAACGTTGACCGGCGAGCCGCGTGGAACGGAGTACGCCGTTGGTGCCGTCGTGACGCCGCCGGGCGAGGATGCCGCCTGCCCCGGATGCATCGTGTTTTTCAACAACGTGGGATACCTGGGGATGTGCGGGCACGGGTTGATCGGAGTCATCGAAGCACTCCGCTATCGCGATTGGATGGGACCGGGAACGTATCGGTTTGCCACGCCCGCGGGATCAGTCCAGGCCACGCTGGAGCAAAATCGATGCGTTCGTTTCACCGGAGTCGCCAGTCGATGTTACCGCCAGGACGTCGTGTTGACGTGTCAGGACGGAAACCGCGTGGTGGGGGATATCGCCTACGGAGGGAATTGGTTTTTTCTGACGCATGACGAAGCGGTCCACTCGGCCACGATCTCGGAGTTGATGGACCGGAGTCAGCGGATTCGCGACGCGTTGGACCAACACGGCGTCTGCGGCGAAGACGGCGCGGTGATCGATCATGTCGAACTCTGTTGCCCCCTTTCCACCGTGGCCGAGGACCCGCGAGCGGCGGAAGACGTCGGTTGTCGAAACTTCGTCTTGTGCCCCGGTGGGCACTACGATCGTTCACCCTGTGGTACGGGCACGTCCGCAAAATTGGCTTGTCTGGCGGCGCGCGGTTTGTTGGAACCCGGCGTGGAATGGATTCAGGAGTCGATCACCGGAAGCCGATTCGTCGCGTCGTATGAAAAGGAACCGGACGGCGTCCATGTGACGATCCGAGGGCGGGCCCACGTGATCGCGGAAACACGTCAAGTCTTTGATCCCGATGACGCGTTGCGTCTGGGCATCGGAGGGCGAGACCGATGAGTGCTCGGTCGGACGTGATTGTTATCGGCGGAGGCGTCATCGGATGTTGGACGGCCTGGCATCTGGCACGCGCGGGCTGCGCCGTGACAGTGCTGGAGCGGGATCGGATCGGCAGCGGAGCTTCGTCGGGAAATTGCGGTTACATCTGTCCCGGTCATGTCCATCCGCTGTGTGCCCCCGGGGCGGTCACAAACGGTTTGCGGATGATGGCGAAGTTCGGCGGGGCGTTGTCGATCACGCCGCGCTGGGATCCGGCGCTGTGGCGGTGGTTGCTGCGGTTCGCCAAACATTGCAACGCCGCCGATTTTCGCAACGCGTCCAACGCCCGTCATGCACTGTTGAAATCGTCCCGGGCGCAATACCAATCGTTCGCGTCTCGCCACGCAGCGCGATTGCAATGGCAAGAACGCGGCTTGTTGTTGGTGTATCGATCGGTCCGTGATTTCGAAGCCTACGAGGAATCGGCGTCCCAGTTGCGACGCGATTTCGGATTGCGTCTGGATCGTTATGACGGAGACGCCATTTTGCAGCTGGAACCGACACTGCGTGATTCGCTGGCCGGTGGTTGGCATTTCCCCGACGACGCGCATCTTTGCCCCAGTGCCTTGTTGGATCAGTTGCGTGACGAGATTGAAGCATCCGGCGGCGTCTTTCGCGAGCAGACGGAAATCGAATCGTTGCATGTCGACGGCGCGGCGCTGACGTCGGTTCAGACCACGCGGGGAGACCGTTTGTCGGCCGATGCGTTTGTGTTGGCGACCGGTGCCGAAGCGTCGAAGTGGGGACGCTCGCTCGGTTGTCGGATCCCCGTGATTCCCGGCAAGGGCTACTCGGTGACGTTTGACGACGCGACCGACATGCCGAAAACGCCGTTGATTTTCGAAGACGATCACGTCGCCGTCACCCCGCTGGGAGATTCCTTTCGGATCGGTTCGACGATGCAGCTAACCGGATTTGATCGTTCGATTCCGCCGTCCCGGATCGAGTTGCTCAAACGCTCGGCGCGAGAACACCTGCGAGTCGAATTGCCGCGGGCATCCGAGACGCCTTGGTCAGGCTGGCGACCGATGATGCCGGACGGATTGCCGTGCATCGGTCGTTCGCCGCGCGCGGCCAACGCGTTTGTTGCCGCCGGCAACGGTATGATCGGTATGGCGACCGGCCCTGCGACGGGACAGTTGGCCGCCGAATTGGTGCTCGGAAACGAGCCGCACGTTGACCCGACGCCCTATCGCCTGGAGCGTTTTTAAAACCAACCGACCGCTGAGACGGCCGATTCATTCCATTTTTTGACCCCGACGCGCCCTTTACCGTTCCCATCCATCCGCGACCTCTAACCACGAACAGACCAAACAGATGACGACAGAAACTCAAGCAGCCACCACCATTGACGACAGTGTGTTTCGCGGTTGCCTGCCGGCGATCATGACGCCCATCGACGACGACGGTCGGCCCGACTTCGATGCCATGGTGCTGCACGCTTCCAATCTGGTCGCCGCCGGCATGACCGGGGTCGTGTATTGTGGATCGATGGGGGATTGGCCGCTGATGACGGACGAGCAACGTCGTGAAGGTGTCGCCCGATTGGTCGCCGCCGGATTGAAGGTCGTCGTGGGGACAGGGGCGCAGAGTCCGATCGTTGCGGCCGAGCATGCCGCACACGCCGCCGAAGTCGGCGCGGCCGGTTTGATGGTGATCCCACGCTTGCTCTCACGCGGCATTTCCGAAGCCGCGCAGGAGGACCATTTCAGCCGCGTCCTTTCCGCCGCACCCCGATTGCCGGCCGTCATCTACAACAGTCCTTATTACGGCTATCAAACCAAAGCCGGGCTCTATGGGCAGCTTCGCAAGGCGTACCCGAACCTGGTCGGATTCAAAGAATTTGGTGGCGCCGAATCGCTCAGCTATGCGGCGGAACACATCACCTCGTCCGATGACGGAGGATTGCTGTTGGTCGGCGTCGACACGCAAGTTTATTTCGGATTCTTGCGGTGTGGTGCGCAGGGCGCGATCACCGGAATCGGAAACTGTTTGCCGAGCGAAGTGCTTCATCTGGTCGACCTCTGCCGTCGCGCCGCGGGCGGTGACTGCGAAGCCCGACGGTACGCCAAGGAGTTGGATGAAGCCTTGGCGGTGTTATCAAAATATGACGAAGGCCCCGATCTAACGCTCTACTATCGATTGATCGCCGCGGAGACGATTGACCCGATCTACCGCCGACCGGCGCTCCAGTCGGATCGCTTGAGCCCGTCACAAGAACGGTACGCGCTCAATCAATTGCGTTTGTTCCAAGCCTGGTGGGAAAACTGGCCGGGCAGGTGACCCCACCCCGAAAAAAGTGGCGTAGGCTTCCAGCTTGCGATCCCAGGCTTCGGCTGGGAAGGAGAAGTGGCGTAAGCTTCCAGCTTGCGATCCCAGGCGTCGCCTGGGAATGGGAAGTGGCGTAAGCTTCCAGCTTGCGATCCCCGAGTCGCAGGCTCCGCCGCGCCGACGGCAGGCGGAGCCTGGGAATGAGACTGAACGCTAACGCTTCGGCTTGATCAAACAATGGAAACCGACACAGGGTTCCTCGTCTTCGCGTTCAGCTTCGGCGGACGTCAGGATCTCTTGGACCTGCGCCATGCGATCGGGGTCGAGGGCCACCGAGATCACACGCTGCTGGCCGTCTGCGCCGAGGGCGACGGTGGTCAGCACGGCGACTGTGTCATCGTGCTGCAACGCCTGGATGATGTGCTGGCCGACTTGTGCTTCGGGATTGCGAATGGTGGTGACAAACTGCGCGATCGTGTCTTTCCGTTGATCGCCGGAGGAAACCCGGTTGGGCCGGATACTGTGGCCGGGGCCGGATGTTTCCGGGCCGGGGCCGGATGTTTCCGGGCCGGGGCCGGGGGGATTGTCAGCCGATTGGCTCATCAGGGATTTCCATGCTTGTCGAAGATTTGGCGGTCGGCTCAAACTGAGCCTTCAGACACCAGCGACAATCATAATAGAAATCGATCGCCGCGGTGGCGTTTTGGCACCGACCGCGGCTGCAGCGCAATCGTGATGGGTGCGGGACCAAGTTCACCCGCACACAAACGGTTACCTGCCAATCATCAAGTTCTGAATGATCTGGTAGGCCTCAGTCACACGTTCGCAATAGTCGGGGTCTTCAAGCACTTGACCGGCTTTGGTTTGTGTCGAAACCAGGGCGGAGACCATGCTGCCAGACGGTTCGTCCAACTGATGGCAGGCCTCAAAGTGAATCGCGCGCTGATCTTCCATCAGCACGATGGCTCTGGTGGATGCATCCCAATAGTCTGGCAAATTGGCGGTGCCGATGCTGAAGTAGATCCGTGATTCATCCTTGTTGGCAATGTCGAGGACGATGGGTAGAAGCACCGCGGTGTTCACAAAGTTGGGGTGATTCAGATAATGCGCGTCGGGGCCCTCCGTTTCTCGCGTGATGAACACCGACAGAACAATCGGCGAGGCCGACTTCGGGCTGTTGGCCATCGCGCCGAACAATTCGCGTGTGTTGCTGCTGTTCGGCCAGTACAAAGGAACCGTCAAGAAGTCGGGTTTCGTTTGGGTCAACCCGTTTTACTCCAAGAAAAAAGTCAGCCTGAGGATTCGAAATTTCGAGACCGGTTCGTCAACCAAACCCGAGACGAAGAATAAGGAAGGCGTCGTGACACAACCCAAGACGCGGTCAGCGGGTAAACCGTCCAAAGTCAACGACCGCGACGGGAACCCGATCGAGATTTCCGCGGTCGTTGTCTGGAAAGTCGTCGATACGGCGGAGGCCTTGTTTGAAGTCGATGACTTTGAGAACTTTGTCGAAGTCCAAAGCGAGGCCGCGCTCCGCGGTTTGGCGACACGTTATCCGTACGACAGTCGAGACGACGAGCAGTCGTTGCGAGGCAGTACCGATGAGATCTGTGACCGGTTACGCGACGACATTCAGGATCGATTGGAGAAGGCCGGCGTCCAGGTCCTGGAAGCCCGCATCAGTCACTTGGCGTATGCACCCGAAATCGCCGCGGCGATGTTACAGCGCCAGCAAGCAAGCGCCGTCGTCGCCGCTCGGACAAAAATCGTCGACGGCGCCGTGGGGATGGTGGAGATGGCGCTCGAGCATCTCAAGCGGGACAACATCGTTGAACTCGATGCGGGCCAGCGGGCGGCACTCGTTTCCAATTTGCTGGTCGTCCTCTGCAGCGACCGCCACACCCAGCCCGTCGTGCAAACCGGGGCCTGAACGGCAACGCTGTGAAGCATTTTTTTAGCGGTAGGGCGCGAGCCCAATACCGCTAAATCGAGATATAGCGCCGCGCGGACGCTGCCGCTCTCCTTTGACACCAAACGGAGTGATGCTTGTGAGCGGCAGGGCTCTGCGCTTGTCAAAACCTTGTCGATTGAGCGGTATCGGGCGCGCGGCCTGACCCCGACGGGGTCCAAGCGAGTAGCCGGAGGTGAGCGAAGCGACACCTCCGGACATCCGGTCCCCCGTCAGGCGCGACCCCGAAGGGTGTCGAAGCAAAATGACGTCGGCGCCCTCGGACCCGGCCAGCCCGCACGCTCAAGCTCACCCATCAACTCCTTTACGAACGCAGACTGCCGCACCGCCGGCGGATTGATTCGCTGCGACCCCGTCCGGGGTCGAGGGGATTGTGGGACGTGCTTCCCGGAGGTGGCGCTGCGCTCACCTCCGGCTACTCGCTGGCATCCCTCCGGGATACTCGGTTCGCTGCCGCTCTCCTTTGACACCAAACGGAGTGATGCTTGTGAGCGGCAGGGCCCTGCGCTTGTCTAAACCTTGTCGATTGAGTGAAATTGGGCGCGAGCCCTCCGGTGTTTCGGGAACGATGAGGGACCGGCAGGGCTTGCGCCCTGCCGCTAACACCTCGTCAAACGCAGGGAATAAACGCTTCACAGCGTTGCCTGAACGGGGTGCAAGCAGGAAGCTTGCGAGGAGGCAAGCAGGATGCTTACCCCACTTTGGGAAATTCGCAATTCGCGCTTGACTTTACGACGTCCGTCGTAAAGGATATGACCGTTGTCGTAAACGCGATTCTGACGTTTCCTTTTCGCTCAGTGTTTTGCGGATGAAATCAACCACGCGTCTGTCCAGCGGCGAGCTGGACTTGATGGACTTGTTGTGGCGTGAAGGGCCGCTGACGCTGGCCCGGGCACACGAGCGTTTCGGCGCCGAGACGGTCGGTTACACCACCATGCAAACGCGATTGAATCGTTTGGTGGACAAGGGCTTGGCGTCCAAGTCGGGGCGGCCGGCGGAGTACGCCGCAGCGATCGAGCGGGAGCAAGCCCAGGCGGGGCATCTGGATCAGCTGATCTCAAAGCTCTCCGGCGGCAGTGTTGTTCCGCTGGTCGCCCAGCTGATGCAGGATCGTGAAATCAGCCGCGACGAATTGCAGGAACTCAAACGTCTGATTCGAGACGCCGAACAGAATCCTGGCTCCGGCAAGGCTGAATCGAAACGCGGTTCTCAGGGGCGTTCGGGAGGCAAACGGTGATGACCACGCTTTTGCATTGTCTGGTGACTGCATCGGTCATGTTAACGATCGCGTGCGGTTTGGCAGCCTTCTTGCTGCGTCGCTTTGACGTCGTGACGCCGCGTTTGCGGCAATGCCTCTTGTTCTGCGTGCTGCTGCAGGGGCTGATGCTCTTTCGGGTGCCCGTCGAGCTGCCGTGGTTGGAAAGCACGCCCATCGATGCGACGCAATTCGCCGTCCACGGCGTTGCCGAATTCACTCCGTCGGGCAGTGATGCGGTGGTCGGGAACACGCCGTTGCCTCAACGCGATCGGTCGCAAGGTGGCATTGCGTTGGCATCGACCGTGTTGTCGTCCGGGCGGACGGATCGCGCCCCACGGGTGACCTCGTGGACGGAGCTGGGCGTCTCGGTCGCGTGTCTGATTTGGGCGCTGGGGATCGTCTGCATTGTGATCCGCAGTCTGTTCCGCTATGCCAAGCTGTGTCGATTGGTCGATCAACTGCAACCAGCACCGGAACCTTGGCAAGCCGAGTGGCAAACGCTTTGTTCGGGTCGCGGCTATCAGGCACCCCAAATGGTCGTCTCCGGTTCGGCGGGACCGATGCTGGTGCGTCGACCTCGCGGATATGCCTTGGTGGTCCCCGAACAATATTGGCGCTCGCTTTCGGCCGACCAGCGGCGTGGGGTGCTGTTGCACGAACTCGCTCACTTGTTTCGTCGTGACGTTTGGCGGCAGGCCGTTGCCCGGATTGCCGTGGTGTTGCATTGGTGGAACCCGGCGGCATGGTGGTGCGTGCGTCGCTATGAAGAATCCGCCGAATGGGCGTGCGATGAGTCACTGACACGAACGGATCCGGCCGCCGCGCGCGGACTTGCCGCCAGTTTGGTGCAGCTGGTCGAGTTTCTTGAAAACGCCACGTCGAGTCCGACCCCGATCGCTCGCGGATTGGGTGTGCAGTCGATGGCGGCTCCGCCGCTGACCGAACGCGTCACCCGTCTTCTCAATTCTTCCTCGTCCTCCAGAGAGTCTGTCATGAAACGTCTTGTATTGGGGTTGCTCGCCGCCGGCCTGTTGACTCTCTCTGCGGTGCAATTCCGCTTGGTCGCAGCGGATGCCGACGGTCAGGGCGAATCGCGTTCCGGCGATGCCTCGGTGACGTTGCAAGTGCTGTCATCGGACTCCAAGGACTTGATCCAAACGTTACGCCAGCGTTTGAATCCGGATGACAAAGCGTCGTCGGAGTTAAAACAGTTGCTCGCCAGCGAATCGGGGCAGGTCGCGTTTGCCGGCGTGATCGATTTGTTGAAAGGCAAGTATCGCGAATCAGCTCGCGCCGAAGCGATTCCTCGTTTTGTTGAAAAACACTTTGAAGTCGCTCCGGATGGAACGCTGGCCCTGCGCACGAGCAGTCGAGTGACGGCGGATGCGTGGGTGCAACGCTCGCGGCAGTTAGGCGACGTGCTCGATTCGATGAACCAGCGAATGAAGGGCGTCGCCGATCGTCTGGAGGATTCCGGCGACGTCAATCAGATGGCACGCCGCATGCTAACCGACGAGCACGTCGGCTACGCGATCATGTTGGACGAGTTTGATGGGCGCAGCGACCCGATCGAGTTGTTTCTTGGCAAGGCACTCGAAAAGATCTTGGTCCGTCGTGGCGACAAGTTGGTGGTCATTCCGACCCTGTCCGGTGACGCGCGCCGGCAAATCGAACGGTTTGAATCGGCCACCGACGTGTTTAACAAACTGAAGGTTGAACTGCCAATCTTCGCTGCCGAGTTCGACACACCGGACGACCGTCACGAGCGTTTCGTCGCCAATCTGAACGACCCCGCCATGGCCGCCGTCGTCGCCTTGCACATCACGAAAGATTCGACGTCCTCGCCGACGGCTGCGGTGGACGATTTATTCGCCCAGCTGGAAAAGGTCTCGCGAGACACCGCCAAGGGACTGGTGATCGACAATGAGGAAGCGTGGGAGAACTTGCAAGAACTGTTGCAGTTTGCTGACCGCGCCGGAAAGCGAATCGATGCGGTGCGTGACCGGTTGGTCAGGATCGCCGCCGATCTGGATACCTCCGATCCGATGACCGAACGCTTCGCCGCACAGCTGAAAACGGGCGTGATCGCTTATCAGGTCGCGGTCGATGTCCCGTATGCGGAATTTGACCTGGGCAAGCAAGTTGAAGGCATGATCTCTCAAGTGCTGGAGCCCGCCGGCGCGGACCAATTGCGTGTCCGTGAGGATGCCGCGGAGCAAGTCAATCAGCGCGCCGGCGAGTTGCTGGCCGCCTGTCGCACGATTCGGCGTTACCTGCGCAGAATCGATGATGTCCGCGAAAGGATGGCCGACCGAGAGTTGGCCGAGTCGCTCGATGGGCCGGGGCGGATGCTGTTGCTGACAGAGATCCGTCGGTCGGCCGAACAATCACAACTCGACGCGATGGAACTACTGTCCAAAGAGTTTTTCGTGGTCGATGAAACGACGAATCAATTGACCGTGCATCCGGAGCGGGTCGAACTGGTCGGGCAATTGGCCGCACGAGCCAAGCAGTTGGAGCAAGAACTGAAAAAGGACGACTTCTAAGGAACAGCAACAAAGTGGGGTAAGCATCCTGCTTGCCATCCTCGCCGGCTCCGCCAGCGCCCCCGTTATGGCTCACGTCACACGCCGAGGGTGTCAGTCGTCTCTCAGTGATTCTCTGCCGATAGAAACGCCTCATGAAAGTCCCTCGAATCATCAACATTGCAGTGCTGACCCTCGCGGGGCTTGCGACGATGCTTGCCAGCACCGTCACGGCAACGTCGCCGGCAATCGAAGCTCCGATCGATGCGATCTTGGCGCGAGCCCACCGCGAAACAGGGGTCACGCCGACCGAAACCTGTGACGACGCCACCTACTTGCGACGGATCAGTCTGGATCTGCTCGGACGCGTTCCGACCGCCGGCGAACTGGCCCGGTTCGAGGCATCGAACGACCGCACCGCGGTGCTCGACCGCATGCTTCAATCGGACGAGTTCTCGCGATACTGGTCGCAACTGTGGACGACGGTTTTGATCGGACGTGGCCAGACGCGGCAAGTCGATCGCGAATCGTTGCGTCGCTGGTTTCAAACACAATTGGAACAGGAAAAGCCGCTCGACCAAATCGCATTCGATCTGATTTCCGCCGAAGGAGTCACGACGCTGGATGGTCACGTCAACTTTTTGGTGGGGAACCGCGAAGACCCCGTGACGCCGGTTTCGCGGATCTTTTTGGGCGTCCAATTGGATTGTGCCCGTTGCCACGACCATCCGTTTGATCGTTGGACGCAAGACGACTACACCGCGATGCGGCGGTTCTTTCAAACCATTTCCGTGCGAGAGGTTTCCGGTGGGATTCGTGTCGTTGACAGCGGGGCCAGGTCGGGGGCTGGCGAGGATGGCCCCCGGTTTCTGACTGGATCGCGACCGCGCACGGCCGCGTGGCGACGTGAGCTGGCCTTGATGACCGTCAGGTGTCAGCCCTTTGCCAGAGCGATGGGCAATCGGGTTTGGCAATTGCTGATCGGCCGCGGCATCGTGGACCCGGTCGATGGTCTCAGCCAGGCCCATCCGCCGAGCGTTCCCGAGTTGCATCAAGCTTTGGCCGACCAGTTACTCCGCAACGGGTTTGACTTGCGTGATCTGATTCGAACCATCGCTGCCAGTGACGCCTATGCCCGCACCGCGCCGCGAGCCGGCGCGACGGATCCGACCGAGTCGTTGGAGTTGTTTGCCGCCAGAACGCCTCGGCCACTGCTGCCCGAGCAGTTGATCGCGTCGTATGCGACGGTGATGAATCGTACATTACCCTTGCCCCAACGCCTGAACACGATGGCGGTGGAATTCATCGGGCGATCCGAAGCCGAGACGGGAGCGACCGATCCGCTGGCGTTGCAACGTACCAGCCAGGGCTTGCTTGAAGAACTTGCCGCCGAGACAACGGCGCCGAGCGGTGACCTCGATTCCATCTTTCGCTCGACACTCTCGCGACGACCGGATGAATGGGAACGTCGACGCTTGGCCGACGTGCCCGGCGGCGATCTGCTGTATGTGTTGTTACATGGCAATGAATTTGTGTTTAGTCATTGATGTACGTGGCGTAAGCTTCCAGCTTGCGATCCCCAGCATGCGAGGCGGGAGCCTCGCGTGAAGTGCGTTCCCAGGCGGGAGACCGGGAACGAGGCAGTGGCGTAAGCTTCCAGCTTGCGGTCCGCATCTCGTTCCAAGGCTCTGCCTTGGAACGGGATGGTCCGGAGGCTCCGCCTCCGAGGGTGGATGATCTCTATTTCAAGGTGAAGCATGTCGGTTTCAAATCGTTTCGATCGTCGTCAGTGTCTGCGGGCCGGATCCGCCGCTGGGGTTTCGACATGGCTGGGCCAGCTGGTCGCACAGTCCGCCAGCGCGGCGCGGGAGACGGGAAAGCCCGCTCCGTTTCAGCGTTGCATCACACTTTGGATGCAGGGCGGACCGAGTCAGATGGAAACGTTCGACCCGAAACCCGGAACGGAGACGGGGGGGCCGTTGCGGGCGGTTTCGACGCGGATTCCAGGGATGCAGCTCAGTGAAACGCTCTCGGGACTTGCCCGATATGCCGACGATTTGTGTGTGATTCGGTCAGTCGGTTCGACGCAAGGGGAACACGATCGGGCGTCCCATCTGTTGCACACCGGATACGAGCGAATCGATTCGTTCCCGCGTCCGGCACTCGGGTCGTTCGTCTCGTCGAGTCTCCCGGCAACGGATGTGCCAGGGTTCGTCACCCTTGGCAGTCAGATCTACGGTCCCGCGTTTCTGGGGACCAGTCACGGGCCCTTTGTCGTGAATGATTTGGGGCGAACGATCGAGACGATCCGCAATGTTCATCGCCGTAGCGATCGTCTCGATTTGCTCGCAGAACTGAATCAGCGGTCCGACCAAACCAGAGGGAGCGTTTTGCTGCGGCAACGGACCGAACAAATTGATTCGGTGCGACGGTTGTTGAAGTCTTCGTTTGCCGATGCGCTCGATGTTTTGGCGGAAACTGCAACGACGCGCAGCCGTTACGGCGAAAGTGATTTCGGACGCAACGTCTTGGCGGCACGGCGAATGCTGGAGGCCGGGGTGCGATACGTCGAAGTCCAACTGCCGGGTTGGGACACGCATGTCGGCAACGTTCCCGCCGTCAAGCGTTTGTGCCAGCAACTCGAACCGGCTTGGATCGCACTGATCGACGACCTGAAGTCCAGCGGGCTTTGGGACGACACACTGATCCTATGGATGGGCGAGTTTGGACGCACGCCGATCATCAATGGGCAGAACGGACGCGATCACTACCCGCGATCCATTCCGGTGACGTTGGCCGGGCGAGACATCGGTGGACGCGTGATCGGATCGACGGGGAAGGATGGAATGGAGCACCGCGAGAAACCCGACAGCGTGGCCGATCTGATGTACACGCTGATGAACTTGTTGGGAGTCGATGCGGATCAGGAGTACACGACCACGTTCGGAAGCCCGACATCGGCGACCGACGGAGGGGGAATGATCTTTTAACCCGCTGGTGTGCAGGCTT
>NZ_JANZKV010000214.1 GCF_025060895.1 Stieleria sedimenti
GCCGCCCACTGTCGCTGCGATGCAGCGACCGGGAATCGCCTCAAGGCTGAACACCAACGGTTGCTGAATCCCTGGACGCAGTTCCCACCGGTTGCGGCACGGGGCGTTTGTCGCGCGCACCCGCTCGATCCGGCCGAGGACATCCGCTAACGTTTTGATTTGACGCCCCGACGTGCTGCGGTCACGCGATTCCAAATCATCTCCCCTCCAGCGGAAGGTCACGCAACGATGGACAATGCCACCATCGCGAATGTTTTTGATGAACTCGCGGAACTGCTTGAATTCAAAGGCGAAAACCCGTTTCGCATCCGAGCGTACTCGCAAGGCGCCAAAGCCATCCGCGACCTGGACGAATCGGTGACCGACATCGTCGCCGACCCGAATCGAAAGTTAAGCGACCTGGCCGGCATCGGCAAAACGCTCGCCGAAAAAACCGAAACGCTGCTGAAAACCGGCTCGCTGCCACAACTGGAAAAGCTCCGGGAAGAGGTCCCCGAGGTCCTGATCCAAATGGCGCGGGTGCCGGGTTTGGGTGCCAAGAAAGCCGCCAAGCTGCAGAAGGAACTCGACATCGATTCGCTTGCCGATCTTCGCGCCGCTTGCGAATCCGGCTCGGTCGCCAAGATCAAGGGCTTCGGCGAAAAGACGGCCCAAGCTATCTTGGACGGCTTGTCGATTGCCGAACAAGCCGCCGAGCGAATCCGCTGGGCCGAGGGCGACGCGTTGGCCAAATCGATCGGCCGGCACATGGAATCCTGCCAGGCGATCGAAACGATGCAGTGGGCCGGATCCTATCGACGCGGACGCGAAACCATTGGCGACCTGGACCTGTTGGTCGTCGCCTCCGATCGCGACGCGGCGATGGATCACTTGGAAGCCTACGGCGACCGATCACAAACGATCGCCCGCGGCGACACCAAAATCTCAATCCGCGTCGGCAAAGCGTTCCAAGTCGACATGCGATGCGTCGATGCCAACCAGTTCGGCGCGGCCCTGCAGTACTTCACCGGATCGCAAGCCCACAACGTGCACACGCGGCGGATCGCCAAAGACAAGGGATTGAAAATCAACGAGTACGGCGTGTTCCGCGTCGACGATGAAACCCAAATCGCCGGTGCCACCGAACAGGACGTCTACGCCGCGATCGGTCTGCCGTGGATCGCCCCGGAACTGCGCGAGGACCGCAACGAATTCAAACAGGCCGCCGCCGGAGAGCTCCCCGAACTGATCACGCAAGACGACATCCGCGGCGACTTGCACATGCACACCACGGCAACCGATGGCCAGAACACGATCCGCGAAATGGCCGACGCCGCGATCGCGCGGGGACTGAAGTACATCGCGATCACCGACCACAGCAAACGTGTGACAATGGCGATGGGGCTGGACGCCGATCGCCTGCGCGACCAGTGGGCGATGATCGATGAAATCCGTCCGGAGTACGAAGGGAAATTGGTAATTCTGAAGGGTATCGAATGCGACATCCTGGAATCCGGCGGCATGGATTTACCCGACGATGTCCTGGCCGAAGCCGATTGGGTGTTGGCCAGCGTCCACTATGGACAACGTCAACCGCGCGAGAAAATCACCGAACGGATTCTCGGCGCGATCGAAAACGAACACGTCGACTGCATCGCCCACCCGACCGGCCGCCTGATCAATCGACGCCCACCCTATGACGTCGACATGGATGCGGTGATGAAAGCCGCCGCCGCCAATGGCACGTTGATGGAACTCAACGCCAACCCGGCCCGCCTGGACCTGAACGACGTACACTTGGCCGCCGCAAAAAAGCTGGGCATCCCGATCGTCATCAGCACCGACGCGCACACCATCGACGGTCTGGACGTGATGCAATACGGCATCAAACAAGCCCGCCGCGGAGGCCTGACCAAAGCCGACGTCGCCAACACCAAGACCTTCAAGCAGTTTGCCAAACTGCTGTAGTTTTCCGCGGCCCGAAATGCGCTACGGCGAACAAACCGATCGATGGATCGACGTCGACCGAACGGAATCTAGACAGCGTGCGCTATACCCCGAACACCCCAGGCTACACCGACACCACCCGGAAGGGAAATTTGTTACAATAGGGAACTTCGCTTACAACGTGGTTAGTTTTGGGGCAAGTTCAAGTGGATCAGCGCAAGCGACTAGCAACATTTGTACAGATTTCTGACCTTCACTTCGCGTCAATCGATCCACGAACCGGTGCACAGGTCGTTCCGGCGGGGTTGAACAAGATGTGGGCCAACGTGTCAATCTTTGATGGCCTACTTGGTCACAGTCACAAGTCACTCGTACAGCTTTCCCGCTATGTCGCGTCTATGCGCCGCCGCGAGAACGCCGAAGTGATCTTTACCGGTGACGTGACCAGTTGCGGCAGGCCTGACCAATTCGACCTCGCCGATGACTATTTAGCGACGCAGCTGCTGCCACCGATTGGGAACCACATCGGCTTGCATGCGTCGACATGGCGTGACTTAGGCATCGCAGGAAATCACGACCAATGGCCGGGTAATGGTTGGATGTTGGGGAATCCAAACGGAGCCGTCAACATTTACTTTTCCGGGCTGCCTGATGTCAGTCAAACGCGTCCGCTTCCTGACGGGCGACTCATTCGCTTTGTCCGCATCGACTCTGATGCAGACATTTCCCCTCATAGCTTAAACCGGGCCATGGCTCGAGGCGCGTTTCAGAGTCAATTGATGGTCGCTGATAAGTTGCTAGACGATCTGGGTCGCTGCGCAGACGAAATCCGGGTGATGTTAATCCATCATTCGTATCAATGCCGGGGCAAGACGCTGAGCATGAAATCTGCGTCACACCAGGCACTCAGTCATTTCTTGGCGGATCATCGCATCTCCGTGGTCATGACCGGGCACCTACACGTGCCGCTGGTACACCGATTTGTGCCGCCCGTGCCAGAATCAAACCGTGTCCTGGAAACACGATGCGGTACGACGACCCAAGCCGACCGAGTGCCACTTGAATGGAAATCAATCCGTGGCAAGTTTCCGAAAAGAGCGTTTCCGAAGAACACGTTGTTACTACACCGGCTATTCGCAGACAACCGTGGTCAGGTGTTCTGGTCGGTGGAGGTAATTGAACGAACTCGCGTGGAGTTCAAGCCTGTAAAAAGATTGAAGCCCAAAGAGATCAAAGTCTATCCCTATGGCTGAATTGACGGGGCCGAGCATTGGGAATGCTGCTCCGAATAGCTTCGGGCAACTCGTAGCAACATGCCCGTCAATTCAACCGATGCGTCAATCCGCAAAGACAACCGCAGGCTCGACTCCCCGTGGTTGCGGTGTCAGGCGAACGTACAAATCTTGCACCGATTCGTTTTTTCCTCCCTCCTCCAGTCGCAACCTGACCCCATTCTGTCCCGCGATTTCGGTCTCGAAACCGAGAAACAACCTCGGTGTGAGTTGCGCGCAATCGATGACCCAATTCAATAGGCTGTGAGCGAATCCTGCCGAACATCCGACGTACTGTGATATTTCACGAACGAGCAAGTCCGTGGGTATCACTGGAGATGTGACTCCGGGAATCGATTCACCCTTAACTTGGATCTGCACTTCGCGCAACCCTCCATGCTCTCTCTGTTCAAGTAAAGAATCGACGAGTTTCGCGAATGAAATCTCAACGTCGGAACTTCCCTTAAAATCGATGGGAACTTTGATTAGACGCTCGGCAAGTTGCGCGATGGAATGGATGCTTTCAAATAACATGAATGGATTCAATCCGTTGGCAAGCAAGTCGCCGACAAAGGGCCATGCGTTCGTTTTCGATTCGCTTAACGACGCCTCACCGACAAAGTCATCCCACTCATCCTTTGCTCGATCGATATCGGCACCATCGACAAATCGAGTACTCCAATTGGTCAACGAATCAGGCAAATTCGGCAGCAGGTAATTCAGGATCGCATCCACGATGGCAGAATCGTCTTCTGCCGATGCGATCCCAATGGCATCGTCCACCTCCTGTTCTTCTGGCGACAATGGAGAATCACCGCTGATCGCGCCGTACACCTTGGCGACCCACTGCGGATTGTCCTGTAACACCTTCAGCTCCTGATCGGTGAAGGTGACCTCCTCGAGCGAAAGAAGCTGCGAGACTTCTCGGTAACGATCATGGAGTTGATCCAACAAGACTTCTTCACCTGGAGAGAGAAAGACGTGTTTGAGAAAACCGGCCGTTGAAGTGTCCATCGTATGATTCCAATTTGTTGATCTTTTTCTTGTGCGCAACTTTCGTAGATTCGCCAATAAACGCGTACCATGACGATCGCGTATTTCCCGGACAACGTCCGTCGACAAACCAAACTTTGCGGCCGTTTCGGCGGGGGTGAGCAAGTCCGACCAGAGGGAATGCAAAACGGCCCAGTGATCTGCGGGAAATTGATCTTGCTGTCCGAATGCGACGGAAATACGGCCAATGGATTCGACCAAAAGTTCACGTAGTTGATAACGCGTCAATCCGTACGCCTTCGCGAGGGTCCGTTCGTCCGCGTTCGCTGACTGCACATACTCGGTAAAAATCGCTTGGTGCAGTTTCGGCAACTGCTTCAAGAAGTCACTGGTCAAGACTTCGTCTTCTTGTTCAATCGCCGACTCAATGGCTTCTTGCGACGGTCCTTGCATTCGAACCAGGTCGTTAACGCTCACCAAACTATGAGACCATCGCTTTTGTCTCGCGATTCGTCGCCGTGCAAAGCGCAGGAAAGCACCGTAGACATACGCCTTGATCGTCCCCTTCGTCGCATCAAATCGCTCAGCGATTCCAGGCCACTCTGAAACCAAGAATTCATTGATGTGATCGAACGCGTCCGAAGGCGGTGTCGCAAAACCATCACGCGATAATTTGGCGAGCACGTTAAAGAAAACAGGCTGACAATCTACATAGACCTTTTTCAAATCGAGTTGTGAAGTATTGGATCTCTCTTTGGCCGTCCCACGTGCGGTGTCGACTACTTTGGGTTTCATTACGTACGGTCCTATGTCAGACGAACGCGAAGTCGCATCAACGATCAGCTCCCTTTTCACATTACTCGTTCTGAGAAAAATGGATCGCTACTGCTCTCGCCAACTGACAGAACAGCCTTCTCGAGTAGGGCTGCCGGTTGTGACGGGTGCTCCGTCGGGGAGTTCACCTAACAATTTCATCTGAAAGAAACTGCGATGAATCTATTGAGAGGAAAACGAATATGACCGTCGTGCCTGGCGCTGTACGGGCGTGAAATGGAGGCCTCATCGGATTCACCTTTTCTGAGATGTGGAATTTGTTCATGAACGAACATATTTCGTTCGCTATGACCCTGTTGCAACGTGAGACCGCTGCGGTTGAGAAATGGCGTGAAAAATCTTTTTTTTCAGCCTATTCTCCAAAAAACTGTAAAATCCGAGGGAAATCCACGCGGCTCGTTTCAAAATCTGTCCGCCGATTCTTCGCGTTTCAGGCGATTGCTGAATTCCTTGACTTTCACCCATCCGGTGAAATGATCTCTCTGATTGCCCTCCCACCCTTGTCCCACCTCCTGAGCGATCCGTCCGAGCCGAGACTCCTTGGCTTGTTGCGTGCACGGCAATTGCGTTGCCCTCCTCCCCAACCATTCAGGATCCTGCACGATGGAAGATCCACAATTAATGAATGTGATTGCGCAGATCGCCCGATCCCTGTTGCCACCTTGTTCGCCCTACTGCAGGAATTATCCCGTAATAACGGTGCCCGCGAGTGAACACGGAATTCGCAGCTTTTGCGCCCAGCAACGAAGCCTAGAGCAAGAAATCTACTTCCGGTACTTGGCCGATCAGATAGACGATCGCGAGGATGCAGGTTATCGAAATGCGTTCATCACGCTTGCAGACGAGCAAGCAAGCATTCGACGTCGGCAACTGTTCCAATCTTACACGGAGTATCGCTCCCGACACGCATGGAACAATCGCAACCAACAAAGCGTGGTTGTTGACCCGACAGACCTCACGGAACCGAATCGTATCAATGAGTGGAGCCAGGGAAACACCTTGTACAGAACGTTGCAGGCCGACATGGCAGTGCCGCAAAAAATTGTCCGACAATCGATTATCGACGATACGCGACTGAAGAGCGGACACGAGCTTCGATCGGTCAGTCGACAGATCGAGAAACTTGCGGAACAATACCTCCGTAGCGGGCAAGATCTGCTGATCGTGCTTCAAAGTCAGATCTCTCGTTACCTGGAACAGGACTATGGACAACATTGGTTGAGACACGTTCGATCACACTATCAAGAGGTTCACCGCCCTGTTACGAAATACAAATCGTTTCGCACGTGCTGGTACAAGTCGTTGCGGTATCGCTACCACTATTTAGACAAGCTCTCCCCGGTAGACGCCGTGCCATTTGTGAATTTTTCAGTTACCGGTGACCACGTTTACCTGCTGGATCAAAAACTGCATTTGGCCCATAGTTGCACAGATCCGGTTTGCCGTGACTTTTTCTTGCATCTTCAGTCACAAATGCCCAACTTCACCGCTTACCAAGTACACTCGCAAGGTGATCTCAACAACGACCCACGCTACACCGAGGACGTGTTGCGAGACTACTTAACGCGAAACAACAGACTGGAAGATGACGACTCTCGACCAGGATTCGATTTCGCTTGACACCCGTTCTCCCACACGTGTTTCGACTTAAATGACGTACACTTGGCCGCAGTGAGAACGCCGATGGCACCCCATCTCGGAACAGCCCTATGAGAAACGGAATGCAGCATCGCTCGATGCTACCGCTTGGCACCGCTCAGTGATCGAAGCACCTCGGGGTCGACCGTGTCGCTGATCGTCCGCACCGATCCGTCCATCATTAAAAACATGACGCTGTCACGTGACGGCGGGCCACCGAATCCGTTGGGGTGCCGGTTCAATCCCAACTCCAAACTTCGATAGGTGCCGGGCTTGCCCCAAGGTTGAAATTGACTGCGGACCTCACCGATCATGATGATGTTGGACGTGTTGCTCTCGTACTCCTGATAGCTGAACGCACGCATATTTTCATTGGCCTCGAAATGACTCAGGGCATAACCTGCGTCGTCACGCTGGGGTGCGTTTTCGAGGGTCGGATTCAGCAGGTCTGGAAAGACGCGTGAGAAATAGTCCCGGTTTTGCTCGTCGTCCCACGGTAAACTGGTGACTTGGTAGACCTTGCGATTCGAATACATCGTTCCCACAATGCGACTCGGCCAACTCCTCGGCACCTCTTCCTCGCCCTCGGATGCAAACGGCAGCTGCTCGCGACGCGTCGCATAGTTCAGGATCCCCAGATCCAATTTCCGCAGCTGATTCTGAAGACCAAAATCGTCCACGAGAGACGACCACCTGACAATTCTTTGCACCATCCAATCGTTTGGCGAGCGAATCAACCACGCAACCTGATGCGTGATCCCCACCGCGCTCAATCCGGCGCAAAACATCACGGCGATCAGCAGACTCAGCGAAATGCTCGCACGCAATCGCCAAACATTCTGGCTTGCCGTTTGCGAGCGTTCTCTGCAAAACCAGGTCCCAAGATGGTGCACCAGCAAGATGATTCCCACCAAGGAACCCGAACCGATCAGGATCAAGGGCCAGTTCACTTCCATGGCCGGCAAGACGCGTCGAGCGAAACCGATCCACCCGAACAGCAATGTCCGGCCCATTTGGAATCCACACAGCAACACCAACAACAGCGTCCCCACCAAACTGCCGATCCAGCGAACCGGAAATCTCGGCTTCGGCAGGTCATCGGACTTGTCAGATGGCAACGGATCGGGTTCGTTCATGGTGAACCTTGATCGAGCGAGGTCGGGGATCCGGACGGGTCCGCTCCGCTGTCCAATTCATAGGTGAATCCGTTCTGCTTCCAAGCGCCCGGCGTCAACAACTCGCGGGCTCCAGAGATCATGGTCAGCACCAGTGTAAAGACTAATCCCCATAACGCGACGACCGCAAACGCACGCACAAAATCGAGACGCGGCAAGCTGGGGACGCTAGACGCCAGCGAGTTCCAGAGAAATTTGACCGCCAAAATTGACGCGAGCAGTCCCACCAAAAAGAAAGAGATCGATTCGAGCCGCAATTTCGTTTCGTACGACTGGACCCAACGCGTTTCCAGGTCCGACGGCAGCATACTCGGCATCCCTGCCTGCGATGCCACAGGAACAGCGATCAAGAAGAAGGCAAACGAAACGACGAAGGACGGTTTAGAAAACAAAAATCACCCCTCGTTTCAAGCACTTGGTGGCACGGCCTTCACGCAAGCAGACAGATTTCAAGAGACACAACCGTCATCAACCGGGATGCCAAGCGACAGCGTCCCAGCTATCACGGGACGCATCGTTTCCATCTCGGATCTCAATTGTAATGAAACGATGCATTCGGCGTGCCGTCGCGACGAACTCAATGCCACCGCGAGTGGGCGGCCCGATCAATCCGAACCGCGCAAGCCCGTCCCCATCGTCCCGTCCCCATCGTTTTGCCCCCATCGTTTTGCCCCCATCGTCTTGCCACGCCGATGCGAACGCTCCCATGCCCCCTAAAACAACACGCAAATCGAACTGGGGACATAGACCGCATCTCGGGTGAACTGCAACTCGCCGGTGTCTTGGTTGATCTTAAAAATCGCGACCGTGTTGGAAGCTTGACCGGCGGCCAACACCCACTTGCCCGTCGGATCCAAATTAAAGTTGCGTGGCCACGCGCCGCGAATCGGTTCCACTTCGACCAGGCGTAACTTGCCCGTCGATGCGTCAACGGAATAAACCGTGATCGTGTCGTTGCCGCGATTGGCCGCGTAGACAAACTTGCCGCTGGGGTGCACGCGAATTTCCGACGAACTGTTGAAGACCTCTTTCGCCTTGACCGCTTCGCTGAGCGTTTCGATCGTCTGGATCGGTGACATCGTCCCGGCCTGCGCGTCGTAATCGAACACCGTGACCGAGAGTGCCAACTCGTTGAGCACGTAGATCGTCTTTTCATTCGGATGGAACTTCATGTGCCGTGGCCCACTGCCGGGAGGACAGATGCCGTAACCGTGCGGCTGCAAGGTGGCGTTGTTTGTATCCAGCTTGTAGATGACGACCTTGTCCAACCCCAGGTCGGGAACAAAGGCGAAGCGATCGTCCGGTGAGGTTCCCGTCCAGTGGGCGTGAGCGGTGTCTTGACGGTTCGGGACCACGCCGGAGCCGATCGGGTGTTTTTGCAGATCGGTTCGTTTGACCAGACTGCCCGAATCGTCGAGCGAAAAGCACGCGGTCGAGCCAGCCCCGTACTGCGCCGACAAGACGACCTTGCCATCGCGGCTGACCGAAACATGTGCCGCACCGCCGTCTCCGATCGGCACGCTGCTGACTTTGACCAGCGTGGCCTCTCCGCCGCCACCTTCAATTCCGTAGGCGACGATCGATGGTGTCCCGCCATCGCTGGCGGCGGCGTAAAGCATTTTGCCACTGGGGTGTTTCGCCAAAAACCCCGGACTGCCGATTTCAGCCGCCAGTTCCACGTCGGTCAGCTTGCCGCTGTCGGTATCGAATTTCCCATGATAGATCCCCTTGCTGGGTCCCCGTCGCGACGTCGAGGTTCCGAACCAAACATCAACGGTCTCGGCGCTGGCTGGGACAGAAAGAACAGTCGTCATCAGGAAACCTGTGCAGAGCGTGAGCGATCGAATCGAGAGAGACCAAGGGCGGAGTTTCATGGGAGTGTGTTTGACGTGAGGAAACGGGAAAGGGAGGGCGTGAAGTGCGGTCGCGGCGTGAAACAGCAGCGGCGTGAAACAGCAACGGCCGCCAGACATTCCGCACAACCGTCAAATTCTACTCAATTGTTTCGGCGGCGATTCCGATACCGTGAATGACAAGCTCTCTTTACGCACTTCACGAGATGGACGCATGCTGCGCGGACACATCAAATCATTCGCTCTCTACTCGCTCGCCACGCTACTGGTTGCCAGTCCCGTCACGGCGGCGACTCCCGGTGACGCGTCCCGTCGAGCGGCCGCGCGAGCCACTTCCGCGCGGGAGTCGGCTCCGGAAAACACGTCACGAAATGCGACGTCGCCGATTCGCAACGCGCTGGGTTTGCGTCCCATCGGCCAACAAGAACCGATCCGGCAAGTCGTCGGTAAGCAGCCGACGGCTGCGAAAGTCGACCCGAATCGCAGCCTGTCGCTGATTCCCAGCCTGTTCGGTGTCAACCAACGAACAGCCGCGAGCAAGACGAGCACTCAGGCGCGGCCTGCACCCCGAACCTCGAATCATCAAGCGGTTCAGTCCAAGGGCATCCTGAGCGACATCTTTGGAACACGCCCCGGTGGCACCGACAACGCAGCGCGTCCGGTCGAAACCCCAGCCCCGACGGTCGACTGGCAAGGCATTCCCTACCATCAAGCGCGATCGAACTCGCCCTCCAAGGGCCCAACGCCGATTCGCGATCCGCGTCCCAATGAAACGCGATTCGCCGGCCCATCGCAACTCTCGACGAGGCCCTCGACGCCTTCACCGACCAATGCCACTCCGCGGATGAGCCCGGCGATTCCTCAGCCCCCGGCTCTGGCTGCGGCCCCGACAAGCCGCCGGACCGCTCCGGCCCAGGCCGCCCCCAGCCGAGTCCAACGCGACGACAACGCCGCGTTGTCGATCCTCTCGAGCAGCCGACGATCCGGTCGCCGTGACGTCCCCACCCTGGACGCCTCCGAAATCGCCGCAGCCCAAAAATCGAGCGTTGCAAATAAAACCTTGGTGCCGAAAGTCGCCAAACGTGACGTCCCGACAGAGACCACGCCAGAATCGCAGCCCAAGCCGGCCCCCAAACCCAACCCGCAACCAGCGACCACGAAACCCGCGCTCGCCAAGACCGAAGCCAAACCGGTCACGCCTGCACCGGCGCCCGTCGAGCCCGCGCGTCAGACCACGCCGCCCAGAAAGACTCCCGCTGCCGACGTCGCGTTAAATCCGCAACCCAAATCGCAACCGGTGTCCCAGCCAGCACCGCAGCCGACGCAACTTGCGACGTTGCCTGAATCCGCCGAGCTCGGAACTGGCACGAGTGCCGCCCCCGCCGCACCGTCACAAGAAAGCGAGGCGATGATCGCCGCGAACCCAGCACACTCCGCACCCCAAACGGCGCCGACCGCCCGGACTGACGTCGCTGCCCGGACTGACGTCGCTGCAGAGGCGGAAATCGCTGCCGCAACGCAACGCGAGACCAGCGCCGCAACCCCATTGGCCGATGCACCGATGCCGACGCAGCCCGAACCGGCCGACATCGCGTCCGCACCGGAAACCGAAGCCGCCCCAGCGCTGACCGCGCCGGCTGTCAAACCCGTGACTGCCAAACCCGAGACATTGACGACGCCGGAGCAGACGACACCAGCGGCGGAACTGGCGGCCTCGCCCCAACCACAGCCGGTGCCACTGTCGCCGACCCCATCGGCGCCGGCCCAACCGGCAACGCCGCAACTGGCCGCGCCCTCCATGCCGGTTCCCGCAGCACCCCAGTTCGGGACGACGGGATCCGTTGTCGGACATCGCATCGGGCCGCCGGCCTCTTCGTTCCAACCGCGCCCCCAACCCCACGCGGCCTTGAACCCGGCACACCAGCCGTTCGGCCCTGCGGCCGCACCGATCGGCTCCGGCGTGACCGCCAGTGCCCAAACTGCAGCCGCACCGAAGGCGATCCCCACTGCGCCGACGACGATCCCGACCGCACCGATGACGGTTCAGCCGTATGCCCCGACGCAACCGATCTCACAAAACCCATACATCTACGGGCACTATCCCTACCCGACGCCTCCGCAGCAGAACACTGCACCGTATGGCACGGCACAGCGTCGAGCTGCACCGATTGCCGCCCCGCAACCCAACGCGGTCCCGCAGCTTGCTCAGCAACCGGCGATCTCCGTCGGGCCCGATCGGAACGAAACCCCGACGATCCCACCATCACAGACGCGCCCCGGCGGCAGCCACCTAGGTGCTCCCATGGCATCCATGCCGGCACCGTACGGCAAGCCTGTCTCCGCACCGCCACAGGCCGCGCCGCGGCAACCTGCACCGCCGCAGCCCGCTCCGCCGTCCGCATCCGCCGTGGCAACCGATCAACCGTTCCAAGCTCCGTCGCAGCCCCGACCGACCGCCAGCGATGCGACAGCGAACCAGCTTCTCGCCGGACAAACCGCAGTCGCCTCGGAACTACCGGGACTGCGCGTCGTCACCCACGGCCCGTCCAGCGTGATCATTCGGCAAACGCACGAGTTTGAAATTCGTGTCGAGAACCGCGGTTCGATCGACGCCGAAGGATTGATGATCCGCGTCGTCGTTCCCGATTGGGCAGACATCAAGGGGCAAAGCACAACCCGTGGCGACATCGACAACCAGGGCATGGAAGCGGGCGACCGCTTGGTCTGGACCCTCGACACGCTGCCCGCCGGCAAGACCGAAAAACTGTTTCTGCGGCTGCAAGCCCGCCAAAGCGGTACCCATCGATTGGATGTCGACTGGACCCTGACGCCCCAGACCAGCGTCGCAAAGGTCCACGTCCGCGAGCCCCTGCTGGACCTGTTGATCGAAGGCCCCGAGGAAGTCGTCTACGGCGAATCGCAAACCTACAAGGTCCGCGTGCTCAACCCCGGCGACGGCCTGGCACCCAACGTCGTGTTCACCTTGTCACCCAATTCATCGACGCCGCAAACACAGCGAATCGGTGACATCCCCAGCGGCAAAGAGGCCCAGTTCGAAGTCGAGCTGACGGCCCAAGACCTCGGCGACTTGAAAATCCACGGCCTCGCTGCCGGTGACCTGGGACTGAAGGCACAAGCCGAAAAGACCATTTCTGTTTCGGCCGCCGAACTGGAAGCCGTCCTCGCCGGCCCTGAAGCGAAGTACCAAAACACCGAAGCGATCTACCACCTGCAAATCAGCAACAAGGGCAAGGCGACGTGCAAAAACGTCACCGCCAGCCTGGGACTGCCGCCGGGAATCCACTATCAAGGTGGAATCGACATCGCGCGAAAACAGGGTACCAAGCTGACCTGGGAAATCGAATCGCTGCCGCCGGGTGCGTCACGTGATTATGAATTCTCGTGCACCATGGTATCGCCCGGAAAACAGACCTTCGATTTCACCGCCAACGGCAGTGCCGCGGGCAAGACGGCCGTCGCCCTGGACACCCAGGTCGAATCGATCGCCGACCTTGTGATGACCCTGCAAGACCCCGCCGCTCCGGCACCGGTCGGCTCAGAAGTCGTCTACGAAATCGTGATCAAGAATCGCGGCAGCCGCCAAGCCAACGGCGTCCGTGCGATCGCACAGTTCAGCAACGGCATCGAACCGCGTCGCATCGAAGGCCACTCGGGGCAAGTCCTGACCGGCCAAGTGTTGCTGGATCCGATCGAAACGATCCGCCCCGGCGAAGAGATTCGCATCCGTGTGATCGCCGAAGCCGAAAGCGAAGGGCACCACCGTTTCCGAACCGAAATCCGCTCGGGCGAAACCGTTCTAGTGGCCGAGGAAGCGACGCAGTTCCTGAGCAAACGCGGCGAACGCGTCAGCCGACGAAGCTCCAGTAGCAGCCGCTAACGACGCGGCCGGCCCACGTGGCGTAAGCTTCCAGCTTGCGTCCCCCAGGCCGCCCGGCCTGCCCAAAAGTGGCGTAAGCTTCCAGCTTGCGTCCCCCAGGCCGACCGGCCCGCCCCAAAGGTGGCGTAAGCTTCCAGCTTGCTTGCAATGCATCTACCTTGACGCCAAACGAGGTGTTTCTGAAACGCGACCGGACGGCTCGCGCCGCTAACACCTTCAAACCGCAAACCGCGTTTGGCGAGAGCCACACAACCAACGCGTTCCACGGCGGAGCCTTGGAACGAGGCACAGCGATCACACGCCACTTGCTCACGCAGCATGCTGGCATGGCAGCTTAGACCGCTCTCAGTTGCGGACCAGCTTTTCTCGGCGGAGGCCTTCGA
>NZ_JANZKV010000215.1:0-5761 GCF_025060895.1 Stieleria sedimenti
CTAAATCGACAGCCCGCTAGTGAGGAATGAGCGGATAAACAGGTGTCGGATCAATGGAAGCCTATCCCACTTATTTTCCGCTCATTGTTTACCGGAGTCACCGAGGACGCCATGTTTGTGACGCACAATTTCACCTTCGACCAGATAGATCGTTTCTTCGGCAAGGTTCTCCGCCAGATCGCCGATGCGTTCCAGGTGTCGCGAGGCGCTAAAGCAATGAATCGCCGGTTCGATCAGCGATGGGTCCGCCTTGATCAACTCCTGCAGATGATCAATGATTTCGCGGTTCTGTTGATCGACCAGGTCATCCATCTTGATGACTTCGACCGCCATTTTTGCATCGTTGGTGACGAACGCATCCAGGGAACGCCGGACCATGCGAATGGTGGCATCAACCATTTCGGTCATCTGTTCCGGGACGGTAAACAGCGGAAACGTCGACATGGCTTTGGCGCGTTCGGCGATGTTGCACGCGATGTCGGCCATGCGTTCCAATTCCCCGTTGACCTTCACCACCGTGATCAGCCAACGCAGGTCACCTGCCACGGGCTGGTGAAGCGCCAAGAGCTTCAGGCACTCCTCTTCGATTTTTACATCGGTGATGTCGACACCTTCATCGCTTTCGACGACACGATCCGCGAAATCGGTTCGGCGCTCGACGAGCGCGCGGACCGCCAATTGGATCATTTGCTCGACGACGGTGAATTGGTTGACCAGCTGCTCGCGAAGATTTTCAAGTTCGCGCTGGAGGTGTTTTGACATCAATATTCTTATCCAAACTTGCCACGGACATAGTCGTCGGTCTGTTTCTGCTGCGGCCGGGTAAACACCTGCTCGGTAGGACCGGCTTCGATCAGTCTGCCTTCGAAAAAGAACGCCGTTTTATCGCTGCAGCGAGAGGCTTGCTGCATGTTGTGTGTCACGATCACGATCGTGTACTGGGTTCTCAGTTCAAAGATCAGGTCTTCGATCGCCAGCGTACTGGAAGGATCCAGTGCGCTACAAGGTTCGTCCATCAAAAGCACTTCGGGCCCCACGGCGATCGCCCGGGCGATGCACAATCGCTGCTGCTGTCCACCGGACAGACCGAGTGCCGGTCCATGCAGTCGATCTTTGACTTCGTCCCAGACCGCGGCCTTTTGAAGGGACCATTCGACCAGTTCGTCCAGTTCAGACTTGGACGTTTTCATGTGCAGCCGCGGACCGAAAGCGACATTGTCATAAATGCTTTTGGGAAACGGGTTCGGCTTTTGAAAGACGATGCCGACTTTGCGGCGGAGCCCGACGACATCCAGACCGGGGTCCAGCACATCGATTTCGACGTGATCATTGGAGGCGTCGCCGGTGATCGCAAGCCGTCCCTTCGCTCGCGCGCCGGGGACGACATCGTTCATCCGATTGATCCACTTCAGCAGCGTGCTTTTGCCGCAACCACTGGGACCGATGAATGCGGTCACCTTGTGCTTGGGGATGTCCAACGACAGGTCGTGGATCGCTTGGAAATCGCCATACCAAGCATTCAGTTTTTCGATGTGAATCAGCGTCTGATCGGGGAGCGCGTCGGAATTCTGCTCCGAGTCGATCGCTGGCGTTACGCTTGACATGACTTCGCGGGGTTCAAGATTGAGCTTTTTGGACGTGATGACGAATATAGATGGCAGTCGAGTTCAAGAGAAGCAAGACGACCAACAGGACAATGATGGCGGCGGCGGAAAGTTCCTTGAACTCATCCTGTTGGCGTCCGGCCCAGTTAAAAATCAAAACGGGCATGGTCACCGCGTCGTCCATCAGGTGTTTGGGACCGGTGCTTTTGGCGACCGCCGCCCCCATCACGACCAGAATCGGCGCGGCCTCGCCGATGGCTCGTCCCATCGCCAAGATCGCTCCGGTCATGATCCCTGGCAACGCGGCTGGTAAACAAACGTCACGAACGGTCTGCCATGTCGTCGCGCCCAACCCCATCGATGCCTCACGCAGCGACGATGGCACCCCGCGGAGCGATTCTTGGGACGAGATGATGATAATCGGCAGAATCACCAGCGCCAGCGTCAGCCCCGCGGAAAGAAAACTTTTGTCGAACGGCAGTCGAAAGTAGTACCAGCTTCGTTCGGTGATCGTCCCACCGATGGCTCCGGCCCGAACCGTTTGTCGGCGAATGGCGGGGTCGGACGGTTTGGGAGTCCCCGGCGTCCAGATCGAGATCTCGATCGAATTGCCATCCGGATCGACGGCTTGGAACGGCTCGTCAAACGTGGTTTGCCGCTTCGTGGGGTCCGATTGTGGCACAAACACGACATGCCCCGGTTCCAAGGTCAAGACTTGGTAAAAGTGCTTGTATCCCATGATCTCCATGCCGGCCGACTCGTTGACGCGGATCTGGCCGAACACGTTGAACATGTAGACGAATACGGTCAGCCCCAGCAGCCCGTAAACGATCGACGGCACCCCGGCGAGATTGGAGATGTTGAGTTGCACAAATCCATGGATCCAACGCAGCAGCTTGTTCGTCGGCTGGAATTCTTCCAAAAAGACTGCCGTTCCGACGCCCAGTGGCAGCGCGACGACGGCACAGGTGCCGCAGACGAAGAGCGACCCCAGGATGGACGGCCACATCCCACTCCGCTCAATTTCCAATTCGCTGTGGGAACGCGTCAGCAAGTCGCTGCTCAATCGCGAATGGCCTTGGCTCCAAATCGAAGCCATCAGAAAGATCAAAATGACCACGCTGATCAACGCAATCGCGACACACAGAAAGTAGAACCACAGGCTGAACCGTTTTCGCCGTCTGGCATTGTCGGCCAGGTATTTTGCGTCCTGTTTGACGATCGCGTCCGGCATGGAGCTCATTGGTACGACTCCTTGAATCGTCGACGGATGATTTGGCCGACGAGTGTCATCAGAAAGGTGATGGTGAACAGCGTCACGGCGACCGCGTAAAGGCTGTAGTACTGCACGGTGCCGTATTCGCTTTCGCTCTTGATCATCTCGACGATGAACCCCGTCATCGTTTGAGCTTGTTGCGTCGGGTCGAGCGTCATCGTGGGCAGCGTTCCGGCAGCCAACGCGACCACCATCGTTTCGCCGATCGCTCGACTGAAGGCGAGCAAAAACGCCGAGATGATGCCGCTCAGCGCCGCGGGAACGACCACTTTCACGGACGTTTCAAAAGGGGTGCAACCGAGGCCATAGGCGCCTTCACGCAAGCTGCGCGGTACCGCACGCATCGCGTCCTCGGACAGGCTGCAAACCATCGGCAGACAGAGGATGCCGACCGCGATCCCGGCGCTGGTTGCATTGAAGGTTGAGAATGCCCCGTCGCTGAACAGTTGCAGCGACGGGCTGATGACCAAAATGGCAAAGTAGCCGAGCACGACCGTGGGGACGCCGGCAATGATTTCCAACGTCGGTTTGAGCCAGGATCGGATCTTCGCCGATGCGAATTCGCTCAGGTAGATCGCGGTGATCAACCCCAGCGGCAACGAGATGATCATCGCGATCAGCGTCACACGAAACGTGCCACTGAGCAGCGGCATGATTCCGAATTTGGCCTGCGCCAAGTCTTTGCTTTGCAGGGCCGTCCACTCGGTGTCGGTTAGAAAACCCGACATCGTGACCGCGTCACTGCGGAAGAAACCGGCGCTTTGCGTGATCAGCATGTAAATGATGCCGATCGTGATCAGCACCGTTGCGGTGGCACACAACGCCAGCGAAATCACGATCAGGCGTTCCGACAAGACACCCCAGCGGGTCGACCGAAACTCGCGATTTTGAAGTGATTTGGGGAGCGTCATCAGTTCACCGTATGCTTCCGATTGCAGGGGGGCAGCAACCGTCGGTGTTAGCCTTTAGGCGATACCCTGTCGCTGCAAAGCAGCGACAGAGGGCGGCTAAAGCCTGCACACCAACTCTGGTGCCCATGCCATCTATTTCTGCGCCTACTTGGTCAAGTTTTCCGGCTGATAGATGTCCGCAACCGCACCACTACGTGAGTTGCCTTCGGCATCGATGTAGTGGGTTCCGACGTTTTCTGCGTCCAAGTTATTCATGGCACGTTGCATGATCTCCTCGGGCAACCGGACATAGCCGACCCGCTCGCAAAGGTTGGGTGCGTTTTCCAAGAAGTACGACACAAACGTTGCGACCTCGGCACGGGGCAGTGAAGCGGTGCTGACATAGATAAACAACGGACGGCTGAA
Source organism: Stieleria sedimenti (assembly GCF_025060895.1). GTDB lineage: Bacteria > Planctomycetota > Planctomycetia > Pirellulales > Pirellulaceae > Stieleria > Stieleria sedimenti. The sequence continues at coordinate 4,197 of NZ_JANZKV010000215.1, forward strand.
CGGTGCGTAGGCTCCGCTGGCGATGTTTTCCGGCGTCGGCAAGTACGCTTGCTCGTCTTTGGGATTGACGATTTTAGCGGCCTTCAGCTTGTCCTTGCTCTCTTCGTAGTACGCCACACCAAAGAATCCGATCGCATACGGGTTTCCGGCGACTCCGTCGACCAGCACGTTGTCGTCTTCGCTCAAACTCATGTCGCTCCGCAGCGCATCCTCGGACTTGCCGATCACGACTTCGCGAAAATAGTCATACGTTCCGCTGCCGGTTCCCGGGGCAAAGATCTCGATGGTTTCGTCGGGCCAACTCGGGTCCACGTCACTCCATTTCTTGGCCGCGTCGCCGCCGACAAACATTTTCTTCAATTGGTCGACAGTCAGGGTGTCGACCCAATCATTTTTGGGGTGGATCACGATCGTCAGTCCGTCATAGGCGACGGGGATTTCGATGAATTCGACACCGTTTTCCTTGCAGGCTTCGAATTCACCCGGTTTGATCGGACGCGATGCGTCGGAAATATCGGTCTCTTTGTCTTGGAACATCTTGAATCCGTTGCCAGTGCCTTTCCCGTCGACGCTGACCGTGACGTCTGGATACAGCTTGGCAAACTCTTCTTTGACCGCGTTGGCGATCGGTTGCACCGTGCTGCTGCCGTTGATCTTGATCGTGCCGGTCAGGTTGGACGCGGCGACCGCGGTGTTCGATTCGCCGGCGGTTTCGGTCGACGTGGATTCCGACTTGCTGCCGCATCCGACCATTCCGACCAGCAGACTCGATACCAACGCAAGACAGCCGATCGCTCGTTTCCGATCCAGGGGCATCGGGCGAGAAGTGATTTGGAGGAACATCCCAGCAAAACTCCGGTAAAGATTGGGGGGGACCCGTGTCGCGATTTGAAAGCCCGCCGATCAACAGGAGAGCGGCAAAGCATGCCCCGGAAGGCAACGCTGTGAGGCATTTTTCCCATGTGTCTCTGGGAGTTTTAGCGGTAGGGCGCGAGCCCTCCGGTTCTTCATCTCTGCCACAACACCGGAGGGCTTGCGCCCTGCCGCTAAAAATGCTTCACTGCGTTGCCCGAAGTGGGCCATGCGCGGAAAGATAGCAGCGACTGTCTGAATTGACGACCGTCTAGCCGGCGCTAGCTGTGTGAAGATTAGATGAACCTGGGACGCGGTGCACCGATATCCAGCAATTCCTCACGTCGCGTCCGATTTCCATCTCGGGTCCCGACCACAAACTTGGCGACTTTCCCGGAGTTTTCGTCCGTCCTGCCGGATTTCGCTCGTCCGGGTGGGCGTACCGCCGATGCTGCCCCCCACATGAGTGTGTGCGGTTTCCACTCGTTCTAGGGCTCCGCCTTGGAACGCTTCTGGCGGTGTGGCTCCGCCACACGCGGTTCACGGGCAGGAGGCGGGAGCCTCCAATACAGTGTGTTCCCAGGCGGAGCCCTACGCCGTGAACGATTTTTTTCCTGTGTTTGACGAGGTTGTAGCGGCAGGGCGCAAGCCCTCCGGTTCCGCATCTTTGCCAAGACCGGAGGGCTCGCGCCCTGCCGCTAACAAATCGTTCA
>NZ_JANZKV010000215.1:5772-24285 GCF_025060895.1 Stieleria sedimenti
TTAACTTAGCGGTATTGGGGCGGAGCCCGGGAACAAGGGAGGCGAGTCCGCTATTCAGCAGCTTCGCGGACTTTCTCCAGAATCTCCAGCAGCACCGAATCGGTTTCGATGCCCTCGGCTTGGGCTTCGAAGTTGAGCAGCACGCGGTGTCGCATCGTCGGCAAATAGACGCGGCGGATGTCTTCGAAACTGACGTTGTACCGTCCGGCCAGGATGGCGCGGACTTTCGACGCCAACGCCAGGGTCTGGGCGCCCCGCGGACTGGCACCCCAACGCACGTATTGATTGGTGGCGTCGACCGAGTGGGCGCCGTCGGGATGGGTGGCCAGGGTCAGTCGGACCAAGTAGTCGCGGATCGGAGGCGTCAGCACGACGTCGCGCACCATGGCTTGCATCCCGCGAATCTCTACCCCATCCATCACCTTTTCGATCTGCGGTTTTTCGCCCCGCGTGGTTCGTTCGACGATCGTGTTGAGATCGTCACGGCTGCTGTAGCCGACAACCAATTTGAACAGGAACCGGTCCAGTTGAGCTTCCGGCAGCGGATAGGTGCCCTCTTGTTCGATCGGGTTTTGGGTCGCCAAGACGAAGAAGGGCTGTTCCAGTTCGTAGCGCGCACCGGCGGCCGTGACCGTGCCCTCTTGCATCGTTTCCAGCATCGCGGATTGCGTCTTGGGCGTCGCGCGGTTGATTTCGTCGGCGAGCAGAATCTGGGTGAAGACCGGTCCGCGTTGAAATTGAAACTGACGTCGACCGTCTTCGGATTCGACGATCATGTTGGTCCCCAGAATATCTGCCGGCATCAAGTCCGGTGTGAATTGGATTCGGTTGAAGTCCAAATCCAACACTTCGGACAAGGTTCGCACCAGCATCGTTTTGCCCAGCCCCGGCACACCTTCCAACAGGCAGTGTCCGCCACACAGCATCGCCGTCAACACTCCCTGGACGATGTCGTCATGTCCCACGATGACGCGGCCGATCATTTCACGAACTTGTTCATAACGCTCGCGAAAGTGGTCGGCTTTCGCTTGTGTCGATTCATCAGCGCTGGTCATAAATCACTCAAGAGGAGAAAAACGATGCGGAGGCGTTGCCGCCCTTTCTGGTCAGTGGAGCAGTCTAACGAATTCAGCGCGGGTGTGTCCGGCTCCAGCCGCCGTTGACCTGAATCGTTTGGCCGCTGCAAAACGTGTTGTCCGGATCGGCTACGAAACACACCGCCCGAGCCACGTCTTCGGGCGTCCCCCAGCGATTCATCAACGATTGCCGCCGTGCCCGGCCGTCCCAATACGAATCTGTTGTTTCTCCCCATGCCGTCTTGATCCAACCGGGGGCGACCGTGTTGACTCGAATGTTCGGGCCGACCTCTTGCGCGACGCTGTTGGCAAACGCCATCACGGCGGCTTTGACGGGACCGAACATCTGCCCGGCATCGCCTTCCATGCCCAGGGGCGCCTGGTCCCAACCGATAAACGTCATCGACGGTGGCTGCACCGGCAAGGCGTCTGCAGCGTCTGGTTTCGAATCGCCGCTGGAGAAGTCGCTGATCCAGCGCCGGATCACCTGGCGGCTCAGATCGATCGTTGCCAGGACATCGGTTTCGATCAGTCGCCGCAGTTTTTCGGCGAACGATTCATTTCGAAACTCGCCGGTGAGGACGTCAGCGCCGGCGTTGTTCACCCAAGTGGTCGGCGGGCCGAGAAAATCCCAGCTCTCCTCGAGCAACCGTCGCCGCTGTTCCGCCTGGCAGATGTCGGCTTGAATCAGACGGGTCGTCGCTCCCAACGATTCCACCGCAGCAGCGGTTTCCTCGGCGCCTCGCTGATTCTTGCGGAAATGGATCACCAAGTTCGCCGCGGCGGTTTCACGGCCGGCCGAGCCGTGCGAGCCGTATTGTCGCGCCAGTCCGATCGCGATCTGACGACCGATCCCTGACGAAGCACCGGTCACGACAGCTCGGAGGGGGCACGCTTGCATGAGTTTGGGCGGTTCGGACCGTGGATGCTCGAATCGCTTCGATAGGCAATGTTGACGGCGGCGGCAGCCCTGTGGAGGGGGTTTGTTCGTCGGGTCGCCGGAAGCTAAAAAGTCGCAGTGGCAATTGCTGCCCCTGTCTGTCCGCCACAATGGACGCCAGGACCACGTATTAACGCCAGGCCCTTGTCGTCGCAAGCCCCCGGCGGCTACCCTTTTGGGGCTGCACAAATGCCATAAACTCTTCAAATTGGATCAACGGTGGCCTTCGAGTTACCGTAACGCTTCGGTTGTTGGGAAGAATCATGATCACCCGCGTGGATTTCCATCGGAGTGAATATTGTGCGTTTGAGACGCCGAAGAGTGGAACGACCCGCCGAATGATTCGGTCGCTGATTGAAACGGTCAGCTTGAAACGGACAGCGCGACCGCTGATTCGATTTGTGAACTTGCCTTCAGGGAACTTGCTTGTATGAACGACTCGAAGATGATCGCCCAGGATGAAGTGAAAAAGCAACTTGGCGAACTTGAGCGGAGCGCTGAAGTCGATATTGATGCTTCAGAAACGAAGGAGTGGCTTTCGTCGCTCGAATATGTGCTCAAGAGCAAAGGTCATGATCGAGTTCGTTTTCTGCTCGAGAAACTCCGCGATCGCGCCGCCGAGCAAGGCGTGCAAGCGGCCGCCGACACGACCACGCCGTACCTGAACACGATTCCGGTGCATGACGAGCCGGCTTATCCGGGTAACCGTGATTTGGAACGACGCATCAAATCGATCATCCGCTGGAACGCGATGGCGATGGTCGTCGGAGGCAACAAACGCGGCGGGGGAATCGGCGGTCACATCAGTACCTTTGCCTCCAGCGCGACGCTTTACGAAGTCGCCTTCAATCACTTTTTCAAAGGCCGCGGCGAAGACGGATACAGCGGTGATTCGGTTTACTTCCAAGGCCACGCGTCGCCGGGAATGTACAGTCGGGCGTTCCTGGAAGGCCGGTTGTGCAAAGAAAAACTGATCAATTTTCGACGTGAGCTGGAACCCGAAGGTGGACTGAGCAGCTACCCGCACCCCTGGTTGATGCCCGATTTTTGGGAGTACCCGACGGTCTCGATGGGGCTGGGACCGATCATGGCGATCTACCAGGCGCGTTTCAATGAATATCTGCGCGATCGCGGGATCAAAGACACCAGCGGCCAAAAGGTCTGGGCGTTCCTCGGCGACGGTGAATGTGACGAACCGGAAACACTCGGCGCGATCGGACTGGCCTCGCGAGAAAAACTGGACAACCTGATCTTCGTCATCAACTGCAATTTGCAACGATTGGACGGACCGGTCCGCGGTAACGGAAAGATCATTCAAGAATTAGAATCGATCTTCCGCGGTGCGGGCTGGAACGTGATCAAGGTCATCTGGGGCAGCGAGTGGGACGAACTGCTCGCCCGCGACACCACGGGCTTGCTGGCCAAGCGGATGGGCGAGGTCGTCGACGGTCAGTACCAGAAGTACACCGGTATGCCGGGCAGCTACATTCGCGAACACTTCTTCGGCAAGTACCCCGAACTCCTCAAGCTGGTCGAAAACTACAGCGACGAAAAGCTGGAGAAGATGCGGCGCGGCGGGCACGATCCCGAGAAAGTCTACGCGGCCTATCAAAAAGCCGTCAGTCTGCAGAACGGAAAGCCGACCGTCGTGTTGGCCAAGACGATCAAGGGCTATGGCTTGGGCGAAGCCGGCGAAGGGCGCAACGTCGCCCACAACCAGAAAAAACTGAACGAGGCCGAGTTGCTGGAATTCCGATCGCGGTTCGGGATCCCGATCAGCGATGATGAAGTCGTCAACACGCCGTTCTACAAGCCGCCGGAAAACAGCCACGAAATCAGATACTTGCACGAGCGACGCAAGGCTTTGGGCGGCTACCTGCCCTCTCGCCCGACCGAGCATCCGACGCTCGAAGTTCCGTCGCTTGCCGACATGCAGAAAACGATCAAGCGGCTGGAAAACAAAAGCATCAGCACGACATTCGCTGTCGTTCAAACGCTGATTGCCCTGTGCCGCGATAAGAAGATCGGCAAATTCATGGTGCCGATCGTTCCGGATGAATCGCGGACGTTCGGGATGGAAGGGATGTTCACCCAGTTCGGGATCTACGCCCACGCCGGACAATTGTACGAACCGATCGATTCGGCGATTCTACAGAAATACAAAGAGGCGCAGGACGGCCAGATCTTGGAAGAAGGCATCACCGAGGCGGGGTCGATGGCCAGCTTCAATGCCGCCGGGACCGCCTACAGTTGTCACGGCGTCAACATGATTCCGTTCTTCATCTACTACAGCATGTTCGGTTTCCAACGCATCGGTGACCTGATCTGGGCCGCCGCCGACATGCGAGCCAAGGGATTCCTGGTCGGAGGGACGGCGGGCCGAACCACGCTCAACGGCGAAGGCCTGCAGCACCAGGACGGGCACAGTTTGCTCAACGCGATCGCCTTCCCGACCGTGCGGTCCTACGACCCCGCGTTCGCCTACGAAGCCGTCGTGATCATCCAGGAAGGCTTGCAGAAGATGTACGCCGAGGGTGAACAGTGCATCTATTACCTGATGAGCGAGAACGAAGAGTACACGCATCCGGAAATGCCCGAAGGATGCGAAGAAGGAATCGTCAAAGGCATTTACAAGTACCGCAGCCGAGATGTCGACAAGGCGAAAGCTCGTGTTCAGTTGTTCGGCAGCGGAGCGATTCTCAACAGCGTGCTTGCCGCCCAAGAATTGCTGGCCGAAAAATATGGAGTTGCCAGCGACGTTTGGAGTGTGACCAGCTACACGCAGCTCCGCCGCGATGCCGCCGCGTGCGACCGCTGGAATATGTTGCACCCCACCGAGACACCGAGGAAGAGCTACCTGGAAGAGGTGCTCGACGGAGTCGAAGGTCCGTTCGTCTCGGCCAGCGACTACGTTCGCGCCTTGGGCGAGCAACTGACGCCGTGGATCCCCGGCGACTACTATGTCCTGGGGACCGACGGCATGGGCCGCAGCGAAACCCGCGAAGCGCTGCGTCGGCACTTTGAGGTCGACAAAGAATCGATCACAATCGCCACGCTCAGTCGACTTTGCAAGGCCGGTGTCGTTTCGCCGACCGACGTCAAACAGGCGATCGATGACCTCGGCTATGACGCAGACAAGCCCGACCCTTATTATGCTTAGTCGATCGTTTTTGATCTAAGTTTATCCTTCGACCGAGCGAGGGCACGATGCCTTCGCGCTTGTTCTCTCCTATCGCTGATAATCCATCTATGGCTACTGAAGTTACCCTTCCCGATCTTGGTGACGGCATCGAATCCGGTGACGTATTAGAAGTGTTCGTCTCGGTCGGAGACGTCATCTCCGAAGGCCAAGACATCGTTGAAATGGAAACGGACAAGGCGACCGTTCCGGTTCCTTCGTCGGTCAGCGGAAAGGTTTCGAAGATTGCGGTCAGCGAAGGGGACACGGTGCCGATCGGTGGCGTGTTGATCGAAGTCGAAGCCGAATCGGGCGCCGCGGCACCGGCCGCCGAGCCGGCTCCGGAAACGCCCAAAGCCGAGACACCCAAAGCCGAGGCACCTCAAGCAGAACCGCCCAAGGACGAAACGCCGGAGCCGCCGGCCCAGGCCGCACCGACGCCCGCTCCGACAACTCCTGCTCCTGCTGCCGCAGCTCCAGCGGCCCAGCCTGCCGCACCCGCACCTGCTGCCACACCCGCCACTTCGGCTGCGACACCGGCCGAGTCGGCCGATTCTGATGGCGAAAGCGGCGTGATACCGGCCGGTCCGGCGGTCCGTCGCTTTGCACGCGAAGTCGGAGTCGATTTGGCGCGGGTGACGGGAACCGGCGAGGGCGGACGCATCACGCGTGACGACGTGTTGGCGGCCGTTCGTGCCGCCAGTCAATCGGCAAGCCAAGCCACGGCCGGTCAGGCTGCCGCTGCACCCCCCGCCGCCACGCCTGCGGCTCCTGCTGCGGCTGCTGACCCCGCGGCCGCCTTGGGGTCCGATCGACCCGGCACGCCCGCGATGGATGATTTCGGCTCGATTCACGTCGAACGAATGAGCAAGATTCGCAAGACGATCAGTAAACAGATGCATGTCAGCTGGTCGACCGTTCCCCGGGTGACCAATTTCGACGATGCCGACATCACCGAGCTGGAACATCTTCGCCAGACCAGCAAGGACGACTACGCCAAGCAAGGTCTGAAATTGACGACCATGCCGTTTTTGATCAAAGCGGTTGCGACGGCCCTGAAGCACCATCCGGCGATCAACGCGACGATCGATCAAGAAAACGAACAGTTGATCTACAAAGACTACGTCAACATCGGCATCGCCGTGGATACCGACCGCGGCTTGGTCGTCCCTGTCATGAAAGATGCCGATCGGATGAGCGTGCCCGGCGTGACGCGGACACTGGCCGAAATGGCCGGCAAAGTGCGCAGCGGACAATTTGCCGTCAACGACCTCCGCGGCGGGTCGTTTACGATCAGTAACCTGGGGGCCATCGGTGGGCAATATTCCACGCCGATCATCAACGTCCCGGAAGTCGCAATTTTGCTGGTCGGCCGCAGCCGCAAACTGCCCGTGGTGATGCCCGACGATTCGATCCAGCCGAGATTGATGATGCCGCTCTCACTCTCCTACGACCATCGCTTGGTCGACGGCGGCACCGCAGCACGGTTTCTCAATGACGTGATTGGCCTGCTGGAAGCCCCCAGCCGTCTGCTGCTGGCATTCTGATTTTGACCGGGGACCGGGTTCGGGGCGCGAGTTCGTTCTTTTGTTAGCGGCAGGGCGCGAGCCCTCCGGTCGTTCACGCTGAAACCGGACGGCTCGCGGGCTGTCGGATTGGTCGGGATCTGCTGAGTCAATGGTGAGCCGCTGGCCGTCAGGCCTCGGGCGGGCGTTGCAATGCCCGGCCGCTTACCCATCGCGGCTCACATAAACGACGGCCCGCTCGCACCGTTCCGCTAACACTTTCAGGATCTTCCATTGTGATCCGGTCTGTGACAACTGGGAAACAACAGTTCCCCATTCTCCTAGTCGTCTTTCGTATGTCAATCGACGGGCTGGGCGTACGCGGCGGCGGGGTTTTGCGAGCCTTGCCGACTAGAGCGGCAGCAGCCGGCGCGAAACCGCTGTTTCCGGCGGGATGTTGACCGGTGATTGAGCACGTCTGATAGACTATTCTGTTCTAAGGTCGTGTTTTGGTGCCGTAGGGTTCTCCTGTGCGCGCCCCGATGCGTCGTTTGCCCACCGCTATCCCATCAAGATTCCAGCTTTTCTTTCGGAGAATGTCGTTGATGACCAACGTGTATGGCCCGCTCCAGGTATTTGGGCTCCCCAGTCGATCCAGTGTTGTTGTCAAGGCCGCGATTTTAATCGTCACGGCACTGTTCTGCATGTCGGGGCCGGTTGGAATGGCGGTGGCTCAAGACGAGGCGATGGATGAATTCGCCGACATCGCGGGTCCTGGCGAAGAGGCCGCACCACCGGCCGATGCTGCCGGTGGTGGTCCCGCGGATGGCGGAGGTGCGTTAGGGGGTGGAGACGCCGGTGGTGGTGGAGCCGGTGGTGGGGATGCTGCGACGCCCCCATCGGATTCGCTGTTGACCTGGGTGCTCGATTCACTGGGCTACACGTATTTGATCATTTTTTTGCTGCTGTCGGTCACACTGGTTTCACTGTTTGTGATGAACATGCTGGCCGCCCGCCGCGAGACGCTGTGCCCGAATGAACTGATCGAAAGCTTCGAAGAGAAACTCAACGCGAAGCAGTTCCAGGAAGCTTACGACATGGCTCGGACCGACGAATCGGTCCTCGGCCAAGTGCTGTCTGCCGGCCTGGCCAAGATCTCACGGGGCTACAACAAAGCGATCGAAGGGATGCAGGAAGTCGGTGAGGAGGAGAGCATGAAGCTCGAGCACCGATTGAGCTACATGGCACTGATCGGAAACCTGAGCCCGATGATCGGCTTGTTCGGTACGGTTCAAGGGATGATCGCATCCTTTCGCGTGATCGCCACCAGCCCGCAAACCCCCAAACCGGCCCAGCTGGCCGAAGGGATTTCGACCGCGTTGTTTACGACCCTGGTCGGCTTGGCCGTCGCCATCCCGGCGATCGCGGCCTACAACATCTTGCGAAACCGCGTCGCGCGATTGCTGTTGGAAGTTGGGGTGCAGAGCGAAAACTTGATGAGCCGTTTTGAAGACATTCAACCAGGAGGCGGCGCGCAGTGAAGGTCAAGTCAAAGAAGCCGAACTTGGCCGAAGGCGATTTGACTCCGATGATTGACATGACGTTTCAGTTGATCGCGTTCTTTATGGTGCTGATCAACTTTTCGCAAACCGAGTCAAACGAACGGGTCGTGTTGCCGAGCAGCCAACTGGTCAAGCCGCCGGAAAAACCACTGGAGTTTCCGATCATCTTGCACGTCGCGAAAGACGGCGAGATCATTCTTGGCGGCGACAGCTACACCACCGAAACGCTCAGCACCGGACTGCGCCGCGAACTGGCGGTCTTGAGAGCCGAAAAGAAATCGCCCAAGGACGCCAACGTGATCATTCGTGGTCACCAAGACGTCGCGGCCGGCCAGGTTCAAGAGATCATCCGCGTCGCTCAAGATCAGCAACTTGAACAATTCGCGCTGCGTGCCAAGGAGGATCGATCATGAGGATGCGGCATGAGGTCGAGCACGAAAAGAACGAGTTGAACATGACCAGCATGATCGACATCGTTTTCCTGCTGCTCGTTTTCTTTGTGATGACGTTCAAAATCGTCGAAATGGAAGGCGACTTCACCGTCCGAATGCCCTTGGCCGGTGACAGCAACGCTACCTCCGACGTCACGGATCTGCCACTGAAGTTGCGACTGCGGGCCGACAACGATGGCAAATTGACATCGATGTCGCTCAACGAAATCAATCTCGGCACCGACTTCACTAAGCTCCGCGCCAACGTGATCGGCTTGGTCGGAACCGACGAACCGGCCGAAGATGACGACGGCCCCGAGATCGAAATCGATACCGATTACAACCTCCGCTACGCCTACGTGATCCAGGCGATCACGTCAGTCAGTGGCTACCGAGACGATACCGATCAAGTCGTCAAATTGATCGAAAAAATCAAGTTCGCCAAGCCGCGACGCTAAGCAACCGCCGGACGATGGCGGTCTCCGGTAGCGTCGCTGCCGTCGCCAGACGGCGGCCTCGGCGAGTGAAGGGAAAGCAGGATGATGGGGTCGTCGGTGATTCTGCCCCGTATCATTCTGCCAAATCAATTCATTCCGTCATTCCGCCACCTGGGACACTTTCGCGACGAGCGAATCGTCCGCATCGCTTTCCGTCGGTCGCGAACGCACGCGGGCTTAGATCGACAAACGGAGGTGTGGGACAGCGGGTGTACGATGTTGATCGCCGCTGCTGGCGAGCAGGGATTCCACTCGATCCATCAGCTCCGATCCTTCTTCCCTGCTGTCGGTGCTGTCGGTGGCCCGAAAATCACCGTGGCAGTGTCCGCAAGTCATGCTTTTTCCGAGACAATGGATGGGGATCAAGCTTTTGCGTCCACAGATCGGACAAGTCTTGCAGAACTTCAGTTGAGGCATACGATCACTCCGTTGTTAAAAAATATCGCTAGACGACACGCCGCGGGAATTCGCGACACGTCTGGCAGCGCAGACCCGAGACAAAACGCGAGACACGTCCGGTGACGGACGAGTTCGGTCGATCACTGAGGGACGACCACTCGCAAGTGGTTGTCGACCGGCGCTGTCGCGTCGATCTTTCGGACAATTTCCTGTGCTACTTGTTTCAGGTAATACGATGTCACTCGCCCGGACAGCACGATTCGCCCGTCGCAGTAATCACAGGCGACATTGGCGAGTTGGGGATGACCACTTTCGCCGAGCGTCCGCAACAAGGTCTGTTCATGCTCTTCTCGTTGCGTTTGTTTGAAGTCACTTTCTAGCACCGTTGGTTTCTGCTCCTTCATGGGTGGCGCGCATAACATCGTCATCTCCTTGCGTGAATGAGTCGTTACCGCAGCGAAGCCGATTCGACAGCAAACCCGATCATGCTATTGAGCGAAACGGTTGCCCGTTCTGCCACGGCCAGTTGATGAACTCTCCAGGGACTACGATTTCCCAAGGTGCCCGGATCATCAGGCGCAAGAATCTTTCTTTGATGAGAGAATCACGATTGGTCGCCAACCGCGATTGGGACGATTCTAGGGTATGCGAAGTCGGCGTCAACTGAAGAGACTTTCACTATCGCCGGATTCAACTCAATCGTGACAGCAGCAACGGACCGTTCCCGAACAAGCAACCGTTCTCGCGGCACGGCGCGAGCCGTCCGGTACCGCCGCAGGGCGGCGCGTGAGACCGGAGGGCTTGCGCCCCGCCGCTAACAACCGAGCAGAGCGTCTTGCCAAACGGTGTGGTTGTGCGGCAACCAATCACGAATTCGCTTGGGTCTTTTTCGGTAACACCCAGTCGGGGCGGATGAAGTGGCAGGTGTAACCGCCGGGATGGCGCAGTAGGTAATCTTGGTGCTCCGGTTCGGCTTCCCAGAAGTCACCGGCCGGTTCGACTTCTGTGACGACCTCGCCCGGCCAAATCCCCGACGCGTTGACTTCCTGGATCGTTTCCAATGCCGTGCGTTGTTGGTCCTCGTTGGTGAAGTAGATCGCCGAGCGATAGGACATTCCGCGGTCGTTGCCTTGCCGGTTCAACGTGGTCGGATCATGGACCTGGAAAAAAAACTCCAGAAGCCTTCGAAAACTTGTTTCACTGGGGTCAAAAATCACTTCGATTGCTTCGGCGTGTGTGCCGTGGTTTCGATAGGTCGCGTTATCGACGTCTCCGCCGGTGTATCCGCATCGTGTCGACACCACCCCGGGTTGCTTGCGAAACAGATCTTCCATGCCCCAAAAACACCCGCCCGCTAACACCGCTCGGTCTGTCATCATCATGGCTCCCTTACTTTTTGTAGACGATCATACTCGTCCGATTGATCACATCAGGGTCTCGGCATCAGCCCAAACGCCGAAGGCATCCCGTACGGTTTGATTATATCGGGCAAGAACAGTGCCCATGGGGCCGGAATCGCGTATTGGAGAACCGTTACCAGGTGGTAAAATCGAGACTGAAGACTCCCGCCTCCCCGTGCTCTCGCATGGGTTTGCTGCTGCCATTTGACCTGCCAGCCGCTACGAACCTGATCGTTGCCGATCCCACCCTGAAGACCGACGCCACGCACATCGCGCGAACCGAAGAAGTAGGGCATGCTGTGCATGCCGCTCGCCTGCTGAATCGGCGTGAATCCTTGCGAATCGACGATGACGAGCCGGGCGTTGGCTGACGGTCGCCTCCAATGGGAATATGATGTGCGTCCCTCCGCTTCCCAACTTCACGCTTCACTGATGCACACGCAATGAAGAAACCCGCCCATTTCCGTTTGACCGTCGCCGAGTCGCTATGAAAGCAGAGTCACTCACACGACGGAGACCCATCGTTGGTCGGTGTTGCTGGCCGGTTGTTTTCGCATTTGCGATCGCCATTGCGAGCGTTGCGCAAGCCGAGGAACAAACTCCCAAGACGGCAGACGCGGATTCGATCGTCGCACCGATGGTCAGCGGTTTTGATCGATTCGCGCGGCATGATGAACTCTCCCCGACGCTGGCCGGGGCGCTGTCGATCAGCGAGCTGAGCTGTGTCAGCTGCCACGCTTCGGATGATCCTTGGCTGCAACCCAAACGCGGTCCGCGGCTCAGCGGTGCCGGTAATCGGCTGCAACCGACGTGGCTGAAACAGTATCTGGCCGATCCCGCGGCGATGAAACCTGAAACGACGATGCCGCACGTGTTATCGCAGCTTCCGGAGTCGCAACGCGGCGAAGCGATCGACGCACTCGTCGCATTCCTGGGTTCCCAACAACAACCGTTTGCCGTGATCAAAGCCGGTGGTGCCCTGCCGGTCGTCCACGAATTTTGGAAACGGGGCGACGCCGATCGCGGCAATAAGCTGTATCACACGGTCGGTTGCGTGGCCTGCCATGACCCCGACCCGGATTATGAAACCGTCGAATCGAAACCGTCAGCGATCGACGAGCTGATCGAGCAGCTCGATCCCGAAGAAATCGCCGATCTGGGTTTGGCCAGCGAAGCACGGCGAGTGGATTCGGTGCCGCATGGTGATCTGGTCAGCAAGTATTCGCTGCGTTCGTTGACGATGATGCTGCTGGATCCGACCAAGACACGCCCCAGTGCGCGGATGCCTTCGTTGCGACTCTCACCGCTGGAAGCAGCCGACATCGCGGCCCATCTGCTGCGGGATCAAACGACCAAACAGATCGAGATTCAATCGAACGATGCGCCGCAAAGTAGGGTGGAACAAGGACGCGCGTTGTTCGTTCAATTACGTTGTGCGGCCTGCCACGATGCCTCCGATGCACTGGCCGCTGCGCCTGCACAGCCGCTGTTGAAACTCAACGCTGCCGCAGCAGCAAGCTGCATCGAAAACCCCGCCGGTGAGATGCCCCGGTACGCCTTCGATGACGACCAACGCAACGCCATTCGGGCCCGACTGAACGCCCGACGGATCGAAAACCACGCGGCAGCAGACGAGGTCGATTTCCGGATGCTGCAACTGAATTGTTATGGCTGTCATCGACGCGACGAACGGGGTGGAGTCGGACGGTTCCGCAAAGCCTACTTCGAAACCGTCGGCCACGTGGACTTGGGTGACGAAGGTCGGTTGCCGCCGACGCTGGGTGGCGTTGGCCGGAAATTGCTGCCCAAAGCTCTGGCCGCCGTCTTCCATCCCAAAACAGTCCCCCATCGCCCCTTCATGACCGCCCGCATGCCGTCGTATTCCGCTGACACGGTTGATCCGCTGGTCCGTGGATTTCAAGAAGCCGATCGAGTGGACCAATCTGACGCGGTTGACATTCTGCCGCCGCAACAGGAGATGGCCGATGCCGGACGCGACCTGGTCAACACCGGCTGTGTCGGTTGCCATGCGTTCCGCGGCGAGAGTTTGCCCGGTGTCGTCGGGATCGATTTGGCGGGGACCACCAACCGCATCGATTCAAAGTGGTTCTACGAATTTGTACTCAATCCCAGCGCGGTCAAAAAACGGACACGCATGCCCACCTTTTTCCCAGACGGAAAGAGCAATCGGCCCGAATTGCTCGACGGCGATGTTCGGCAACAGATCTCAGCGATCTGGGCATATTTGAGAGACCTGGACCGGGAGCCGCTGCCGGAAAAAATTGAGACGGTGCGTTCGGCGAACTACGAACTCGCGCCCAGCGGACAACCGATCGTGCTGCGGACGTTCATGGAACAAGCGGGAACGCACGCCATCGCGGTCGGCTTTCCACAAGGCGTCCATTTTGCATTCGATGCCGAGCAGATGCGGTTGGCGATCGGTTGGAAGCAGCGTTTCCTGGACGCCCGTGGCACTTGGTTCGAGCGTTTCACCCCGCCGGCGGATCCGTTGGGTGACGCCCAAATGACAATGCCGGCCGGTCCCGTGGTGATCGTTGATGAAAACGGCGGTGAACACGAGGGGGAAAATGCCCACTACCGATTCCGCGGCTATCGGCTGGATGCTGCCGGCGTACCGACCTTTCTGTACGACGTCGCCGGCTGGTCGATCGAAGACCGTATCGAGGCAACCGAATCAGGAACGCTCAGGCGTTCGGTGACGGTCAAACGCACGGGAAAGATTCGCGGCGAGACCTCGGACCGGAAACTATACCTGGTGGCTCATGCGGCCGAGCGACTGAAACCGCACGGCGAACTGGCCGTTTCCGATCGACAAGGTTTGACCGTCACCCTGTCGGAGGATCTCGCGCGAACTGGCACGTTGCGTCGGTCCGGTGGTGTCGACCAGTGGCTGATCCCCTTCGACTCGCATGACAGGAACACCGCCATTTTGGAGTATCGTTGGTGATTCGAATCATTATTTTAGCGTTGACCACGCTCACCTTCCCGCTGTCGATGCTGCACGGCGGTGAAGAAGAATATTATCGACTGATTGATGTATCGGTTGCCAAAGCGGCGACGGACTCGCGATCCAAGAACTGGAAACCCGCGCCCGATGGACTGGCATTGGAAGTCGGCGGGCTGGCGCTGCTGGACGATGCGCGGCTGGCTGTGGCGATTCGAAAAGGCGAGGTTTGGATCCTAGACGGTGTCTATGACGACCCGCCCAACAACGTGACATACAAACGTTTCGCCACCGCGCTGCACGAACCACTCGGACTGCTCTATCACAACGGCGACTTGTACACTGCCCAGCGGAGCGAGTTGACGCGGCTGCGCGACGTCGATGGAGACGATGTGGCGGATGAATACTTGACGGCCGCGAAAGGTTGGGGCGTGACCGGACACTATCACGAATACGCCTACGGCCCCAAGCTGGACGGCGATGGAAATTTGTGGATCACACTGAACATCGGTTTGGGACTCAAAGACGACCAGCTGAAACGCATCGTGCCCAACGCCGCACTCGGGTATCGCCAAGGCCGGTGGCGCGGCTGGGGCATGAAGCTGACTCCGGCTGGTGAACTGCTGCCGGTCTGTGCCGGAATGCGATCGCCGTCCGGCTTGGGCGCCAACGCAGCCGGAGACATGTTCTATACCGATCAACAAGGCAATTGGGTGGCCACCAATTCACTGCATCACATGCGTCCGGGCGCCTTTTTTCATCACGCCGAAGCGCTCGCGTCGATGAACGAGCCGGGCTCGACGATCGCCGGGGTGGAAAAAGTACCGAGCGGTCTGCCGTTGCCACAAGCCCTCGAGCAGTTCAAACAACTTCGTCCGCCCGCTGTTTGGTTCCCCTACAAAAAGATGGGGCAATCAGCGACCGACATCATGCTGGACCAAAGCGGTGGTAAATTTGGGCCGTTTGACGGTCAATTGTTTGTCGGCGAATTCACGCAGGCGGGCGTCAACCGCGTGTTCCTGGAAAAGGTCGATGGCGAGTACCAGGGCGCTTGCTTTCCCTTTCGGCTCGGGTTCGCTTCCGCGGTCCTACGGATGATCCAAGGGGCCGATGGCAGCGTGTTCGTCGGGCTGACCAATCGAGGTTGGAGTAGCTTGGGACGCGCCAGTTATGGGTTGCAGCGTCTGGTCTGGACGGGAAAGACGCCCTTTGAAATCAAGGAAATGCGCGCCCAACCGGATGGATTCGAACTCACATTCACCCAACCGGTCGATCCCGATTCGGCCGGCGACGTCAATTCCTATCGCATGACCAGCTACACCTACCTGTACCATGCGACCTATGGCAGCGACGAGATTCAATCCAAAACGCCGACCCTTGTGGCCGCCGAGGTTTCGGAGGATCGACTGCGCGTGCGTCTAAGAATCGAAGGCCTGCGGCCCTACTTTGTTCACGAGCTAAACGCCGCAGGCGTGCGAGACGCTTCCGGGCACCCGCTGTTGCATCCCGAAGCGTACTACACCTTGAATCGAATTCCCAACGATCACCAAACCGCCACCGCCCCCTAACCCATCGCGGTCCAAACCACCGCCGCAAAACCCTCCCTCGCAGAGCATGGGTGTCGACAAATTTCCGTCACCCTTCCTGGCAGGGAGGGTCGAGCGAAGCGAGGGGCATACACACCAAGTTGAGAAGGAACCCTCCCGCGTGCGGGAGGGGCGAGCGAAGCGAGGGGCATACGCACCAAGTTAGGAAGCAACCCTCCCGTGTGCGGGAGGTTCGAGCGACGCGAGGGGCACACGCACCAAGTTAGGAAGCAACCCTCCCGTGTGCGGGAGGGTCGAGCGAAGCGAGGGGAGGGCTTCCGGCATCGATGCTCCATCCTGGCTAGCAACCCTGGCGTTGCAACAACCCTCCCCGCTCCGAGCGCACACTCCTCCGCGACCCTCCCAGAGGGAGGGCGACTATCACTTCGTTGAGGAACGGATCGCTTAACTTGATGCGTATAGGGTCGAGCGAAGCGAGTGGAGGGCCCGCGTTTCCGATGACGCCCTCACTTCTTCAAACACCGCCCAACGAATCCGTAGCGAAAGACCGGACATCGACTGGCACCGATCGGTTAAACTGCGAAGTGGGCATTCACACTACCGTTTACCGCTCTATTGCTGCGATCGAAATGGAACCGAATCGCCCACCCAGCCGCCCCATACTCTTCCCAAGTCCAAGCGAATCGAGGTGGCGTCATCGCTGATCGAAAAAAAAGCCGGCACAATGGAAGGACCGAACCTGATCGGAACACAGATCGATCCCCACACCTCATCCTTGTCGGCCAATGGGATGCCCTCGCAAACCGCGACAGCTGCTACGACAGAACCACCGATGGTTGCTTATCTCCAAGAGAACGAACAAACCGCTGCCGGTTGCAACTCACCCGCCCCTACGACCGACCCAACCTACACCAACACAGGTTCTATCGACAAACCCGTCACCTACGACGGCACCGGCAAACTGCGTTACTACCATCGCACCAAACAGTACAGTGTCACCGCGCTGACGGATTCAAGCGTAACGATCAAGGAGCGTTACGCTTACGATGCGTACGGCGGTCTGTCGATCTTCGATGGCAGTGGAACAGCGCGTACGGCGACAGCGGAAGGCAACCGCTACACCTTTACCGGACGCGAGTGGGATGATGAACTGGGTCTCTACCACTACCGTGCACGGATGTATGACGCGATCGCCGGCCGGTTCTGCTCCAGAGACCCGATCGGGTACATGGACGGGCCAATGCAATATCAGTATGTGGCGGCTAATCCGACAGGTCGTATCGACCCAGGTGGGTTGTTAATGTTTTGGCCTGGCGGCGGCACTGTGTTGCCCGACATTAGCATCCCAGACCTTTGGGACTTTCCGCAATTTGCATGGCACTACTACTTTGGCGGAGGTAGACCGTATTCTGTTGATCCTGAAGACATGCAGGATTTCATAGATGGATCATCTAACGCGATGGGTGCATTGCGAGGCATGGCAAGGAGCTCTGCGTTCAGCGCGGCGACATGTGGAAAGACTGTCCAAACGAACGGTCACCAAAGGATGAACGGTTTTGGACTGAACGTACCCAAAGGCAGTTTATGGGCATTCTTCCGGGACAAGCACATTCTCAATACAGGTACCGCTGATGTAAGTTGGAGTTGTTCGGCAACAAAAAGTTGCTGCAAAGATGGAACGGTGGAATCAATCTCTCTGTCTTGCACGGTCAACGTTAACTACTCAGATAGATTCGCTAATCCATTCGATATTGGCGGAGAGTATCACGAACACGATCCGATCAAACTGAAGAAGTGTCAGGAGCGCTGCCGGGCGCGTTACGAAGCCGATGGCAATTCGGTCGGATACATGAATTGCAATGGAAGGTGTTGGGAGAAAAACCCGTTGACCGAGCGGTTTGGTGCCGTAGCGTTTAACATTTTTGGCCAACATTCTGAATCGTTTAGTGAGAACTACAAGTTGGGAGCTTGCTGTGATTAAGTTGACAGCTATCCTGCTTCCGGTAGTGTTCGTAGGAGGGTGCAACACCAACGGCTCACAGCTTGATGTCCTAGTCAATTCTCGGATCCAACACGCGGAGCTCTTTCAAACTTCAACAGGTCATAGTGTGTCAACGTCGGCACCTGACGAGACAGTAAGAGTCTTTGAGTGCCTTATTCCTTATGATCGCACGGGGCCTGGTCGAATTGAGGATCCCCAGTACATAGGTAAGTTTTTTGTCGCTGGACGCTGGGCGGAAATACGAGTCGCTACCGATCAGGAGCCGCCAATATTTTCATTCGATGGATATATATACAAAAGCCAACGGGCGGATGGGTTCGCAAAGACCGCGAAGGATATGCTGAATGGGCCAGTGGAACCTGGGCCAATTGGAGTAAAACAAACCAGCCAAGACTCTTTGTCGATAACACCACCGGAGTGAAGCGACGTTGACAAGGGCCGCCGCAAGGCGGCCTTTCTTTTTGGCGGGCAGGATGCCCGCCGGTTCTTCGGCGGGATGCCGATCATGCGCAAGCGAATCAAAGGGGACATACCAGGGGACGGGGGTTGGATCCCGCAAATGCAGCGGCGGACGATTAATGTGATCACAGGACCGAGTCGACTTCCGCCGCAATGGATGGTCGCTTGTTCTTGCCACAAGACCGACCACGCACCCGGACGCACAAAAGAACGCCGTAGGCACGGCGGGTAGGATGCCCGTCGACTGAAACCCGTCGGTGACAGGATGTCCGTCGGAGAACGATGGCAGGAAGCGGGAGTACAGTTTCAGGTTTCAAGTTCCATGCTCCAAGTTGAAAGAGATGAAGTTGGAAGTTGAACAAGGTGAGCGGGCTATCGTTCGCCGACCGGAGTGAGGGAGGGATCGACCGAGCGGAGCCGACGGTTGACGGAGGTGCTGACAGCGACCGAAGGATGAGGGCAGCGCCGAGCGCGAGCGAGCAGCACCGACGCCGAGGGCGGAGCCCGATAAGAACAGTGCGAGGCAGGATGACGAGTTCCTTATCAAGAAGG
>NZ_JANZKV010000216.1 GCF_025060895.1 Stieleria sedimenti
AAGCCTGCACACCAACGCTGATCCCCTACCATTGGCAAGCGGCGAAGCTTACGCCACTTCGGCGGCGATTTCCGCGAACACTTTGTCGGCAATCGGCGCCAAGTGCTTTTCAAAGCGACGCCATTTCTCGACCGAGGATCGGTACATCGGCTGACGCACCTGCCACTTGCTGGGCGTGTGCACGGCGCGATCGTTGGAATGAAATTGAAGACAGGCGTCGTCCCACTGCAGTCCACAATGACGGATCAATTCGCGGCTGTGGGTCTCCGGATCCGCAACCAGCGACTCGTAGTCGTTGCTGTGAATCTTGATCGGCAAGACACGTTCCCAGTGCGCCATCAACCGTCGGTAGTTGCGATGATAGTGGACCAGTTGATCCAGGTCGCAAAACGGGGCATTCAGGTTCTGGCAATAACATGACACGAACACATCCATCGGATTGCGGCGGCAATGGATGACCGTCGCACCGGGAAATAGCGTTGCGATCAATCCGAGATGCATAAAATTGGTCGGCATCTTGTCGGTCACATGTCGCTCCCGCGTGCGGAATCGATCCAAGTGTTCCAGGTACCGTGCGGCATGTTGATTCAACTCGCTCGGATCCATGGCCCCCAACAACGCCGGATAGCGACTCCACGCCGCCTGATGAACGGCTGTCGGAGCATGCAACCGCGACATCTCCTGCCGAATTTGATTGATGTGATTCAACTCTCCCGCACCGGCGATCTCGGGATGGCTACTGAGGATCTGTTCGGTCAGCGTGGTACCCGAACGCGGCATCCCGACAATAAAGATCGGCGTTCGGCTCGGATTACCCGCATCACGTATGGAACGGAAAAAATCCGCCGTGTAGTGCCGTGTCGCATGTCGGGTGAACGATTCAAACCAAGGTTCGTCCCCCGGTGACACGGACGGCGTCGGCGTCTTGCCCGGCCTGTTGGCAGGCATGGATTTCAATCGATTCGCGCGATCATAGTGTTTCCAAGCCCGATCGAAATCGCCGGTGTCGTCGTACACCTTGGCGATCGCAAAGTTCAGGTAAACCTGTTTTTGTTTCGCCTGGCCGACTTCGCGGAGCTGCTGCTCCAACTGGTCCAGGTAACGTCGCGTCGGACCGCCAGGTCGGAAACGTTTCGCGCGTGCATACCGAAAATGGGCTTCGGCCCGTTGCGGATCCAGCCGGATCGATTCTTCGAATTGCCCGAGCGCGAGTTCGATTTCTCCGAAATCAACATTGGCGCTGGCTAGCGAGTTGAACGCTTTGGCCGACGTAGGATCCAGATCCGCGGCTTTCTGAAATGACGCCCTCGCGGCCGAATGGTCCAACAGCTGTTGTTGCAGACGTCCTTGCATCAACAAGCTTTGGCTGGTGGGTGCGGCCGCGTTGACGATTCGATAACACTCCAATGCCTCCTGCCGCAACCTGTGCTGGGCCAGATACATTCGTTTTCGCCCCAGCATGACGGCCCGCCGGTCCAACAGACGGGCGAGGGCAAAATTCAGCTTTGGTGAACGGCGATCGCGTATCAGTGAGACACGCAGGGTATGGATCGCGTCCTTCAATTGACGCTGGCGGGCGTGCAACCGTGAAAGCGCGAGCGCCGAGTCGTGTCCACCGTCGTCAAACAAAATGCCGCGCTCATAATACTCCGCGGCCTGATCGTACCGGTCGTCGCTCTCGGCAATCAGCCCCAACCATTTCCAACAGTCGGGCTGGTTCGGATCAAGACGAACGGCTTGGTCAAACGAATGCCTCGCCCGGCCGGTGTCTCGACGAACCAACCAGGCATAGCCGGCAAGCCGATTCCCGACGGGATCGCGTGCGAAGGTCTCGTCATCTCTCTGCAACAACTCCAGCGTCTTTGCGGTTTGACGCTGCACCAGCGTCGAAGCCGCCACGACATGCAAGGCTTGCATGTCCAGCGCGTTGCGGGAAAGCCGCTGCTGTGAACGTTGAACGATCACTTCGTTGGACTGCCGAACCGATTGACCAACGCGGTTGCAGACCGACTCCAGCAACTCGTTCAGAACGTCGCGGCCAACTTCGATCGCTGGACGGGGTGGTGACAGGGTGTTGAGAGACATACGGGTAATCTTGACGCGTTAATCGTGACACTGCGTTCTCGAACACGGATCCGAGAACCTTGCAAATCCAGACAGAGTTCCTCCGCGGCGTGACCAAGTCATCGCCCCGTCGGGGCGGCCTGGTTAAGGTCCCGTGTAGTAATACTCGTAGTAGTAGTACTCTGACCCATAGTTGTACTCACCGTCGTAGTACGACCCGTCGGAGTAATCGTAGGGGTCGTAGTAGGGATCATCCGCCGGATCGACCATGTCATCGTCTTGGTCGTCGGAAATGCCATCGGCCGTCAACGCAAAGCTGACGTTGGTGACGGGCGCGGTCCCGACCGCAATGGCGGTGAAACGAAGGATGTATTCGCCCTGCTGCAACCAGGCCAACGTGCTGCGGGTGATCCCGGCATGTGCCACCGCCACCATCTTGACTTCTCGGGTGTGGGCATCGTAGACCGTCAAGCGGACGGCCTGATCCGCATCCGCGCTGGCGGCATTCAAGTCGAATCGGTAGAGCCGCGTTTTCCCAGCCGTCCAACGAATGAATTTGTCCGATTCGCCCGTCAAATCGCCGCTGGCCAGATCATTCATCTGTGCTTGCGGGGACTCGAATTCTGCGATCGCCACGTAGTTTCCTGTGTCGACCGTTGAATTGGGGTCGACGCTGACTTTGACAAAGTAATCTTGCGACGCCTCGGGCTGCGCGACTTCGACGGTGAAAGTCCCATCTGCGTGCAGTCTGGCGTTGGCTCCGACGGCTTGCCCCTGGCCGTCGACCACTCTCAATCGCACATCGGGCCGGACCGCCCCGACGCCCGAGACATGCACCACCAAGCGTCCCTCGATCGTCGCGGGTGAGGTGATTTTGAAGTAGTCGACGTCCGCTGAGGATGAAATCGAAGACTGGATTTCATAACGTTTGGCTTCGAGTGTTTCGCTCGGAACCGGTTCAGTCGCGCTGGAAAGATGGTCGTCCAGACCGAGTTCATCGTCGGTCAGATCGAAATTGGCGAACAACGTGTCCGGCCCCGAGTCGTAGGCACCCGGATGAAAATCGCCGGCACGCTGCAATTCGCTCCGATAGTCCACTTCCATCCAGTAGTCGCCGACGGCATAGACATCACTCGCATCGACAGCGGAGACACGCAGATAGAGTTCGCCGAGGCTGGCGATGCCGGTGATCGTCAGTTCGTTATCGTTTTCGAACACCGAAACGGCACTGGTTTGATCGATCACCTGTCCGAAGGAATCGAGCACTTCCAAGCGTGATTGCAACAGGCTGACGCCGGAAGCACGCACACGCACGGTCACGGAATCCGCGCCGGCAATCGGAACGATCTTGTAGTAATCGACATCGGCGCCGGCGGACAAACTGCCGCGTGATCGGATCACTTCGGTCTGAGGATCCAGTCCGACCGGCGTCGGGATCAGCGAAGCGACTTGCAGGGTGCCGTTATCCATTTGCTCATACGGGTCACTGCGCTGTCCGTACAGCGCCGTGACCGACGCGATGTCCTCAGGGGCCAACACCCCCTTGGGCACGGTGTATTGCCGGAACATGACGGACCAATCCAGCAAGTTGTCGTCCAATCCAAGCGTGTTTCCGGCTTCGTGCAACAACAGGCTAAACAGATCGCGATCACCCTCGGCCAAGTTCGCCAGGTCGGGCCCTTGGTTGTCGGCCCAATCGTGAAACGTGAACTGCTCGTTTGAATTGAGCACCAGGTCACCCGAGTAGGTTCCGGCGACGGCTTGAAAGGGAATCGAATTGGCAACCAAACCTTCTTGCGGGAACGCGCCGATTCGAAATTCGCCAAAGCGAGGATCGCCGACTAGTAATCCCGGCACCCCGAAGGCGTTGTTGTAATCGTTGCGCAACCCGACGTTGATGTCGGCGTGCACCGCCCAAGTTTGGTAGGCGCGGAGCGCCAGTTCCTGCCATTGGCCACGCTGGGCGATGGTGTCCAGCAAAGCGTTGATATCGTTGTGTTGGCTGCCGATCTGTACGCCGTCGGCCGGAAAGCTGACGGTCAGATCGCGTTGGTTGGGCCAAACGTTCCCAAAGACGGCCAACATGCGACGGTCTTCGAGGGCCTGGAGGGAAGCGGCGGAAACGGTCCGGCCGCGGATGACACGTTTCATGTCAATCGAATCCTGGTGGAAAAAGAGTGTCAGCGGGTTAGTAAAACTTGAATGTCAACAGGAATCTGTTCGTCGTCGGCGACTTGGGGTTGGCGACGTCGGTCACGTCGCGATGTTTCCAAGAACCTTTCAATGACGCGAAACTCTTCGTGATCGCGGATCGATGCCAGGTCCGGATCGTCTCCGATGTCATCGGGCTCATATCCTTCGGCGATTGCCTTGGCCAGCAAGGTGACCGCCCTGCGTTGATTAAACGCTTTGCCGATCATTGCATGAACACACGCCGCTTGGTAAAGCGTTCTACCCGAGTTGAGATCCTCCATCGCGATCTTCGTGTCCGCCAACGCTTCCTGAATACGTCCGAGTCGAACGAGCGAGAGTGCCCGGTCGATCCTGGCAACCTCGTTGTTGGGCTGCATCTCGAGCACCTTTCCGTATGCCTCGACGGCCTCTTCATGGCGGTCAAGCTGGACCGCCAGAACCTGAGCGATCAGACGCTGCAGCGACGGTCGATCGGGATCCAACTGGTACGCCAACTGAAGATCGACGAGCGCGGCTTCCGGGTCGCGTTTGAAGCGTGCGTGAGCACGATAATAAAGTTCATTGGGGTCGTCACAGGGAACCGACATCGCCGTCGAATAGTCGGCATCGGCCGCGTCCGGTTGACCGAGGGCTCGATAGGTCTGCGCCCGCTTGAGCAACGTCCAAATTCGATTCGGTGATAGTTCCAAGGATCGGTTGAAACATTCCAACGCTTGTTGGTAGCGCTGATTCGCATGGTGCAATAATCCGAGTTGCGACCAAGCACCGACACTTTCAGGATCCAGCTCGATCGCTTTGCGGTAGTCCCGTTCGGCATAAGCGTCTTCACGCAAATCGAAGTGGCAGCGTCCCCTCAGCACGCGAAGTTTTGCCGAGTCCGGGGCGCGTTCGATCGATTGCGTGAAGGAAAGTTTGGCGTCTTCGACGCGTCCGGCGGCGAATTGGGCACGCCCCAGCATCGTCCATCGCAACGCCGGCGGCACACTGTTCCGATCCGCCAGTGCGGCCAGCAAGTCGCTCGCGGCCTGGTGATCGTGGTCGGCCAGCAACCGCACCGCTTCCAGATACAACTGCGAATCGGTTCGGGCCGGCGTGTCCTCGGCAATCTGCCGCAACACCTTGTATCGCTCTTCGTTGTCGGCCAATCGAACCCGCTCGGCCTCCAAGAACAAACTCGCCCGGCTCGATTCGCCATCTTCCACCACCTTGGCCGCTTCGATGAGACGATCCAAACGTGCGAAGTCGGTGGACGCTTCGGGGTCGGAATATCGCAATTGATCAAGACGCTGTACCTCCAAGATCGCGATGTGCGCGATGTGCCGGAACAGCGTTTCACGGACGAGTTGTTGCTGCGGTTGATCGAGCTTCGATACCCAGCTCTGCAACTCCTTTCGATCCAAGACGCTGTGCTTTTCCAGCAGCGCCACGCCCCGACTGACGTTGGACTCTTTCTGGCGAGACGGATCCGCCATCAACGTGGACAGGAACTCAGCCGATTCCTCCGAAAACTCCTCAAAGGCAACCTGCCAACGCAGCAACCGATTGTCTTTGACCGAAACAACCGTCATGTAGGAAAGGGGCACGAGGAGCGCGAGCAAGACGGCCGCGACCAGTCCAGACGCGATCGCGCGGGGGTGGCGTCGCGTCCACTTTTTGAACTTCCATGACTTCGGCTCGGCCGTGTGGACGAGTGCCAGGTTTTCTTGTTCGCGCTGCAAATCGAATTGCAAATCGTCGGCGCTGGCATACCGCTGTTCCGGTTCAAATTGCAAGCATCGGTTGACGATGCCCTTCAACCCCGGTTGAACACCGTCGTCGGCCCGCCAGTCCGGTTGCCCGCGGCGGGCTTCGATCGCGGCGTCCAAATCAATCGATGCAATCGAAGCGGGGGTCGGATAGGGCAATCGACCGGTGACAAATTCAAACAGCATCACGCCCAGACCATAGACATCCGACGCGGCACCGGGCTGGGTCTGCTGTCCCATCATCGCGCGATAGGTTTCCGGCGACATGTACGGCAGGGTTCCCCCGGCGTGTCGCAGGTTCTGTTGCCCCAAGGTTTGGGAAAGATTGAAATCCAACAGCGCCGGTTCACCGTCGTTGCGAATCAGCACGTTGCTGGGCTTGAGATCGTTGTGCAACACACCGCGGGCATGTGCATGAGCCAATGCTCCGGCGAGCCGTTGAAACAGGCAGATCGCCAATGCCTCGCAATCCAACGTGCGAAACGCTTCCAACGGTCGAAGCCCGGCCTTGTCCTCGGCGGCGGGAACCAGGGGCGCCGGCTGGGCGTCAGCCGCAACGCCGGAAGAATCCTCGCTGCGGATCGTGGTTTTGCCGATTCGCTCCCGAACCGTCCGGATCAAGCTTTGGCCGCCGCGCTGGGAAACGTCCACCTTGTCCTTTAAAAAGTCATGCAACGTCACGCGACCGGCATAGGGCATGCAGATCACCGATCGAGACAGGATTTGGTGGAAGGAGTAGATCGGAACGATGTTGGTGTGTTGGAGCAACGCCATGTACTCCGGCTCGGCCAACGTTTCAGTCACGATTTTCAACACCACAAATCGATCAGCCAGATCCACTTGAGTGGCCAGGTAAACGCGGCTAAATGCGCCCTCCCCGATCTTCTGGACCAGATGAAACCCGGCGTCGGCCAACGCCACTTCAAACGTCGCATCGGGCGACGGGTTGGAACGCAACTTGGCGGTGCGTGCGTGCGTTTGGTGAACCGATGTCTCCCGCATCAGTTCCTGGAACCAGTGTTCCCGGTTGACCCCCGGCAGCCCCCGCCAACGCATCACCGAGACGGGGTGCCCCTTGGCCGCACGCGAGCGATAATCCTCGAACGCGATTTCAGCGACGCGCTTTGGCCGGTCTTGCAAGATCGTGAACCGATCCAAATACTCACCGAGCTCGATCGACAGACCACGCTCATAGCGCAGTTCGATGTCGATGCGAATCAATTCGACAATCGCTTCCTCATCGTCGCTCAGGCCATGGGCCGCGAGCAACTCTTCGATGTTTGATTGCGACTGCAGCGACCACGTTTCCTCAAACTGATCGATCGCGTCTTCAAGTCGATCGAAAGTGCCTCGATTGATCATCCGGTTCTGAACCTAGGCGTGTCAAAGGTTGGAATCGTTCGTCATATTACGACCGAACATTACGACCGATTGAATCGTCGCAATGAGGAGCAGCGAAGGGCCAAGAACCCCGCCACGGAATTAGCAAAAAAAGAGGGCACGTGTAAAAGGGAATTCCGACCGACCGCCCCCACCGGCATTGAAATCTGTATTCAACACAGGTAGCGACGACACGATTTCACCGTCGACGACGACGGCGACAGACCGTTTTACGATTCATCCAGCAGTGACTCGGCCAACAACTCGCGACTCTTCTGCAGACTCCGCTCGACCGTGCGGCGACTCCTGCCGGTCAGGTCGCGAATCTCGTCAATACTGTGTCCCTGAATCCTCAACGAAAGGATCTTGCGGTGCAGCGGACGAAGCAACTCGAGCGACTCCTGAATGCAAACCTGAAGAAACTCGGCCGAAGCCAAGTCGATCGCCGGCCCCACCCCATCAAGCTCCGCGTCCAACGGTACATTGCGACTCGCGTCGCGTCGCTTGGCAGAATGATGGCTGGCCTTGTTGCTGAGTTTACGGACGGCAATCACCGCCAATAAATTCCAAAGCGTCGTTCCCGGAGGCGCGTCATAGTTGCCCGCCTGCATCCCGCGAAACATGCTCTTGAACACCGACTGCACGATGTCTTCCGGCTCGGTCATCGCGCTCAGCCGCGCCCCGAGTTTGGAACGCACCAGCCCGAAGACCCGGCGCGCGTAACGATCATACAACGCTTCGGCAGCATCCTCGTCGCCATCCCTCACCATCACGACAAGTGACTTGTCAGTGGGAGTGAACTCGATCGGGTCGGGGGACGCTGAATTCACGACTTGATCTGTTGCTGGGTGTTGATCGCGGAACGGATGGTCAAACCATAACCGCCAACGCCCCAAACTCAACCGTCACTCCCCCATTGCCGTGGGCGAGTCTTGCAGCAGGCAACATTGCACCGGGCAAGCGCGGTCATGAACTACTTACTGAGTCAGTAAGAATGCCCCGTCAAAACCGCGCTTGCACCTGTGCAAAAAAACACCTGCCCAGCTTGCCCCTCCAAACCACGAGTAGCCCCCCAAATCATTCGGACGATCTGGTCCCGAGTCTGTATCGCTGGACAGGCTCACAGTGGATCAACAGAATCGCGTGGTTCCCGCCAAAGATTTTGGCGATTTTCAATTTCTTTTTTCAAATGCGTGGCAAAGCCAACGCCTTCACCCCGTCGCATCAACGCCTGTCCATTTAAGCCCGCAGGTGGAAGCGAGAGGCCACGCGGCGAACCTCGCTGACGCGTTGGGCTGACGCGATCGCGTTGCATTTGGAAGATCGACACAATCGACAGGCCGTCAAGAATGTCCGCGAGCCAAACGAAAGCGGACCGGCCGTGCAACGCTCGCGCCGTTCGTACGGCGCAAAAAAAACGCGCCTGGGACATTGGGGCAAAACATCCCAGACGCTTGATGCGAGCCGTGCTCAGCACCCTCCACAAGGCTAATAAATAGGGAAGCCCGAGTCGAGTCCCAAGTGGGGGGCTTTTTGAAAAAGGAGGACAATTTCGTCCACCCGCCCCGCACTGCTCGTCAACTCACTGACCTGCCAACTCAGGAATCTCGTCTGCGGAAGCGTTGACCTGTCACGCGTCGCGGCTCATTCCATCAACAAGCCGTTGACGCTTCTGCTGCGCCCCCCGTTAACGCTGGCGTTGCAACAGCGCGCCGAAAATCGCCGAACGAAGCTCGTCCGGCGTCGTAATGATCCGGCGTGTCGGCGGCGATGTCCTGGGCGATCGCTGCAACTGTGCACCACCCGGAATGGCCGACCGCCCGCTGACTGTTGGCCCAATCTCTCCAACGCCCTCTCCAACGCCACGCCCCCGCGCCGCGTAGGGATCTGCGGAAACCGGGGCCCCGATCGCGGGTCCCCACACGGGACAGGGTTGTTGATCAAATCGATGGTCGATGATCGCCACCGGATGCCCACGCTTGGCGCTGCGTAACTGTTGCAGGTAACGAATCTCATAAACCAACCGCCCGTATGCTTCATAGACCGCCAGCCAGCTCTCTTCCAGATGCAGCTCGGGCGGATAAAGCGGATCGCCAAAAAACGTCAACTCCACCCGGGCATGCAAGGCATCGGTCGTGACGAAGCGACCGATCAGTCGATCGAAACGCGCCGGATCGCGGGCCGCCGATTTCAAATCACTGGTGCTGTCTTCCAAATCGTCGACAAGCCGCTCGACGCTGCTGCGAATCTTGGGCGTCCGCAACACCACGCGTTCAAAGTCCCGCACTGCGTCACGATAATCGCTGGCCGCGGCGTAAATCGGCGTGTTGCCCCCGGCCTCGCCCCCGCGCGGTGCGAGGAAGGTGAAAAAAAGACCGGCAAACGCAGTCGTCCAAAGGCTGACATTTCGATTCACTGGAAGCTCTCCGCGATGAGTGTTCTTGGCTACCGCCATGCCGTGCATTGCGCGTGCCGAGACGTCCCGACGATCGCACGCGACGCCGAAATCACGGTCTTTACCGCCGCAAAGCGGGTCACACCGGGATCGCAGAGCGGTGTCAATTCGACGGCACCGGATCTCAGAAGCGGACACACCACTCCCAATCGGGGTGAATTTCTGCCCCGGGGGATCCGCCGACTTTGTCTTGCAGTCATCCGGGCCCTGGCGGTATACCGGGGAGAATGGAGGGTTCGGGTCGTCCGAATCCATGAACAACTCAGCGAAAAGGACTTCGCCGTGGAAATCCGACTAGATGAAATGGCCCAGATGGTTGGCGGGACGCTCCACGGGGACGGGACGTTGGTTTGCCGCGGTGCCAACCCGCCGGACCAGGCGACGCCATCTGAAATCACCATGCTGGTCGGCCATAACCCGTCAGCGAATCTGGCGTCATCCAAGGCCATGGCGGTCCTTTGTGCCGAACAACTTGACTCGGACCCGCGCCCCCAAATCATCGTCGCCGATCCCCGCGCGGCTTTCGCGATCGTGGTTTCCCATTTCCGTCCCCCGATCCCGGTTTCACTTCCCGGTGTGGGCGTCGATTCATCCGCGGCCATCGCCAACTCGGCCAAGGTTCATCCCACGGCAACGGTTTGTGCGGGCGTGACGATCGGTGAGCGAACGCTGGTGATGCCGAACGTGGTCATCATGCCCGGATGCACCATCGGGGACGATTGCGTGCTGTACCCCGGCGTCACACTCTACGAATACTCATCGCTGGGAGACCGCGTGGTTTTGCATGCCGGAACGGTCATCGGGGCCCAGGGCTTTGGCTACCGGCAAAAGAATGGTCGTCACCTGGCGTCGGCGCAACTCGGTTATGTTCGTATCGATTCGGATGTCGACGTCGGAGCCGGGGTGACGATCGACCGTGGCAGCTACGGTGCGACGCGAATCGGTGAAGGCACCAAGATCGACAACCAGGTGATGATCGCCCACAACTGCCAGATCGGTCGACACAACCTGATCTGCAGCCAAGTCGGAATCGCGGGATCCTGTCGCACCGGCGACTACGTGATCCTGGCCGGCCAAGTCGGTCTGAAGGACCATATCACCTTGGGCGACCACACCATCGTGGGCGCCAAGGCCGGCGTGATGGATGATTGCCAGGGACACCAGGTCTATCTGGGATCTCCGGCGATGCCGCAGCGTGACCAGATGCAAATCTTTGCAATCGAACGCAAGCTGCCCGAGATGCGTCGCGAGCTGAGAACATTGCGAAAGCGACTCGACGCGATGACCGAACAGCTTGCCGAGGGAGAAACCGATTCCGGTCACTCAGAGGCGGGGCGAGCGGCATGATCCAGCGTCGTGGATACGGGCGAGAATTGATTCGCAAGGTCATGCCCGGATTTTCATCTTCGTCAAATCGCCAAGACCAGCCGCCGATCGGACTGATCGCCGGCTGGGGCAGCTTCCCCGTCGAAGTCGCCGAGCATGTGATCGCCAGCGGCCGACGCATCTGCTGCATCGCGATCACCGATCACGCGTCCACGGATCTGGAGTCGATCTGCGACCATGTGAAATGGTCCGGCGTCGGAAAGATCGGTGCGCACATTCGATACTTTCGACGCCACGGCATTCACCAAGTCACGATGGCCGGCAAACTGTTCAAATCCGAGTTGCTGTTTCAAGGCAGCGTCTGGATTAAGCATTGTCCCGACTGGACCGCGATTCGAACCTTCGGCCCATGCCTGCTGGGCAATCGCCCCGATTCACGCGACGACAGTTTGCTGTTGGCCGTCACCAACACCTACGCAAGACATTCGTTGAACATCTGCCCCGCCACCGACTTTGCCCCGGAGCTGCTCGTGGACCAAGGCCATTTGATCGGAACACCCCTGACGCAAAAACAGTCGCGTGACGCCGAGTTCGGTTGGCAAGTCGCCAAGCAGATGGGCGGCATGGACATCGGCCAATCGATCACCATCAAAGACGGCACGGTGCTGGCCGTCGAAGCGGTCGAGGGGACCGACGAGTGCATCGCGCGAACCGGAACGCTGTGCCGCCGCGGCGGATGGACACTGGTGAAGGTCAGCAAGCCGAATCAGGACATGCGATTTGACGTCCCGACGATCGGCCCGCAAACGGTCACCCGCGTGGCCGAAAACGGCGGCACCGCGATCGTGATCGAAGCCGACAAAACGATCTTGGTCGAGCGTGAAGAAACCTACCGCCTGGCAAAGCAACACGGCATCACCATCGTCGCCCTCGCCCAGCCGCAAGCGATTGCCGCCGCGGCATGAACCGCGCCGGTTGATTCAATCTCAGCGGCGAGTCCCTTGCCGCAACGGCGCGCAGAACTCTTTTTTCGAATGTGAACGCTGCGCCCACATCGACCGCCGAAACCGCGGCCATTTGCATCTGCAGAGTTGGCCACGTTCTCGCGTCGATTCGCGGTTCTTAGGCAATGTCATCTCCGATACCAGTCCCGACACTGCGATCGCCAACATTCCACCGGTACCAGCGATACGGCAGTGAATCCGATGCGACGCGATTTCGTGGAACACCGGGCTCGCCGGCAGACTGATCGACACTTGCGGTCTGATAAAAATCCAATTTTGGCTGGTCGCGGATTACTGGGACTCGCTGTCTTCTTTGCTTTAGCACCCAACTGCCTGGCCCACTACCTGTGGGTGGTGGTTGATGGCCGTGGAGAGGGCCGCGTGGCCAATCTTTACTTCGAGGAATCCCCCCAGTCCGGGCGACGGTGCTCAAAGAGGTGGGTTCATCTTCTGGCCTGCAAGATCTTCGGAAGACGCTTGCTCAAGGGCGAGGAAATTGATGACGCTCTCGTACGTCAGAAATGGTCTTCGCCGGTCAACAGATCCTCCACATGATCTGCATACTTCGCGACCTCCGCAATGCTGGTGCGGATCTCATGGGCGTCGCAAGTCGCGCGCGGATACGAATTCACCATCACGAAATGTGGAATCCCGGATACCGACTCGATCCCGATCGCACCGTGACTCATCGCAGCATTCAAATGCAACGCCCGCTCGTAGTAGGACGCGGATGCTGGGCCGCAAATGCTGAAGACTCGGACGATTTCCTCGTGGGTTTCCGCGTCCTCGTCAAGCTCGACGGAGACGATCTGGTTTCTTCCGTCGGGAAGTGTCACTCGAACATGATAACGTTGGCCATCGAACTCAGGCAGCATGGAACTTCCGGCCAGCGCCTCGGTCAACATCGATTCAAGACTTCGTAATCCGCCCAACACGGCTCTCAGATCGTCGCGCAATTCACAGGCATGGCCGTAACGTTGGCTCACCTCTCGCCCCAGTGATTTTTTCATGACGTTGGCAATGCCGGCAGGAAGCCTTTCGGCTTCAAAATCCAGTAAACGAAGTAGGTCGTGCTTGGAGTGAAATCGGACCAACTCACCGATCGACGACGTGTCAACTGCCAAGCGACCCGTCAGCAGATAGAAGTAAGTGACGCCCATCGCATAAATATCGCTTTGTATTGACGCCGCGTGTCCGCGAAACAGTTCCGGCGCCATGTAATTTGGCGTCCCTGAAAGCACTTCGCCCACCAGCGGTTGGTCATTGGCGATTTGCTTGGCGAGCCCAAAGTCGGCGAGCTTGGCGATTTGCGTCTTTGTCACCATCACGTTGGCTGGTTTGATATCGCGATGAATCATGCCCAGATCGTGGGCAACGGCCAGCGCCGAACTGACTTGAAACATCCAAGTCGTTGCCTGCAGCGGGTTCAACTTGCCCTGTTCCAGCACCAGCCGCTCAAGCGACTTGCCGTCCACGTACTCCATCTCCAAGAAGTCCCGACCATCGCTGTGCCCCAGCGTGTACAAGGTGACCGCGTGCGGATGATTGATCGCCGCCGACAGTCGCGCTTCACTCAAGAAGGATTCAATCGCTCGATCACCCTGCTGAAGCGTTGACGGGCGCAGCACCTTGACGGCACACGGACGTTGAAGAGAGCGGTGCGTCGCCAAGTACACCCGCGCCATCCCTCCTTGGCCCAAGAATCCTTCGATTTGATAGTTTGCGAAGGGTTGACCCACCAACTCCTCCGCCGGTTCCTGGTCCTCCACAAGGAACTCAAGTTGATTCGTCTGATCCAAATCCACGGTCGAACCGTCGATCCAGTCGGAAAGCCGATTGCCACATTGCGGACAGATGACTTCGGTCGGAGCCACGTCATATTTTTCGTTGCACCGCTGACAGTATCGCGTCGATCTGGCCATCATCAGACTCAAGCTCATTTGGAGCCAAAAAGGTGTCCGACACCTTTTTGGGTGAATAGGCAGACTGGGGGAAGTGCGGGTTGAGCTGAAAACGGAGTTGCGGTTGTGTGTTAGCGTGAAC
Source organism: Stieleria sedimenti (assembly GCF_025060895.1). Lineage (GTDB taxonomy): Bacteria > Planctomycetota > Planctomycetia > Pirellulales > Pirellulaceae > Stieleria > Stieleria sedimenti. Next base: position 14,211 of record NZ_JANZKV010000216.1, read on the forward strand.
GAAAGAGTTCGCTGGTCAGGACTTCGATCACGATCGTTCGCAACCGGGCGCCATCTTTGGACTGAACGCGTGCGACGATGTCGTCGATCGCGAAGCGGTCGGCGGGTTCCATCTGTCTGCCCGTCGCGTACGTCAGTAGTTTCTCGATCAGGCTGCGTTGGAACAACTCGTGACGACTCGCTCGCAAGACCGCTTTGAAGCTCGCAAAATCCTCAAACGTTTCTCCTGACGGTAACTTGCCCGAAGCATCGATCGTTGCCGCGGAACCCTTGCCCTTGGGCTTCGGGTACTTGGTCCGCCAACGTCCGATCGGATCAAACGATTCGAGTGCGTAGCCGAGCGGGTCAATGTTTCGATGGCAGACGAAGCACGTCTTGTCTTCGCTGTGTTTCGTCAGCTTTTCGCGAATCGTCTTCGCTCCGCTGACATCGGATTCGATGGAGGGTACTTCGTCCGGCGGCGGGGGTGGTGGTGTGCCGAGGATGTTTTCCATCACCCACACACCGCGGGTCACCGGCGAAGTGTCGACACCATTGGCGCTAACGGTCAACACACCCGCCATCCCCAGAACGCCTCCACGCTGCTTGTTACCGGCCAAGCTGACACGTTGAAAGCCGTCGGCCAAACGCAGCGTCTTTTGTTCGGGCAACCCGTACAACTTGGCGAGCTTCTTGTCGACAAAGGTGTAATCCGCGTCCAAAAAATCGCTCACCGGACCGTCCTTGTCCAGCAGATCACGAAAGAACCGCCTGGCTTCTTGCTTCATCGAATCCGGCAAGTTTTCGGAGTAGTACTGTGGGGCGGCTTTGCGTGGCGGCGGCAGGTTGCCGATCTCTCGCAGGTTCAACCAGCTGTCGGTGAAGCCGCTGACGAAGGCGTCGGATCGCTCGTCGTCGAGCATACGAACGATCTGTTTTTTTAACTCGCCAGGCTCGGTCAACTTGCCCTCGGCCGCGGCGGCGAACAGCACGTCATCCGGTGGGGCGGCCCAAAGTGCATACGACAATCGCGATGCCAGGTCGTAGGGGTTGAGTAACGTTTTCTGTTCCGGAGTGATTTCGCTGAGGTAGAGAAACGACGGCGAACAAAGCATCATCTTCAGCGTGTCCAAGGCTGCCTGTCGCGGCGTCGCATCGTCGGACAATCGCTGCTGATAAAACGTCTCGATCCGATCGCGATCGGAATCGTTCAACGGGCGGCGGTAGGCACGCCGGCCGAAGGCGAACAATTGTTCGAGCGCGCGACCGGCCTGAAAGCCTTGCGGTCCAAACACGGCCACCTGCTCCTTCCCGCCGTGTGGTTCCTCGATCGGACCGTGGACTTTGATCTCCCCGATCCGAATGTGGGGCAGTGCGCCTTCGCGAAGGATGTGGGTTCGACTGACGCCGGCACTATATTTCTTGGGGTCGAACTCGTCCTTGTAGCGTTTGTTGACCTCGATCACCGAAGCCCGCGATTCGTAGGGACCGTTGGGAAAGATGAATCGAGGTGTCTGTCCGGCTTCGAGCCAAACGCGGAACGTCAACCATTCCGGCTGCTCATCCGGCACGATCGCGCGTCCCAGAATCGGTTCGATCGCTTGCGGGTAATGGATGTGTCCCTTCGTCACGTCGCCCGGAACGACGGCCAGTTGAAAGGGCTCGGAAAAGTCGATGCGAAAGATCTTTGGATCGTAGTGGGTGTCGCGGTGCAACGCCTGGGCGTGGACTTCGATGTCATACAGCCCGGCGACGGGCACGCCTTCCAAAAAGTCTTCGATGTGCCCATAGCCGCCCTGCCGCGTGTCGGTGTTGGGCTGTTCGTAAAGACAAAGGTACTCGTATTTGAAAGCGCTCCGGTGAGGGTTCGACAGTTCTTCGTATTGCCGAAAATTGTCGGTAAAATGCCACGTCTTGGGTTCCATTGCCGGTTTGCCGAGACGGGCCTCCACCAGTCGGCTGGCGGCTTGAAAGTACTGATCAAGCAGAAAGCCGGACGTCACCAGGGATTCGCCCAGATTGTCCATGTGGCCGACGGTGTTGTCCTTGGGGAAGTCAGCGGTCAGTCCCAGCGTATCGACGCGACGATCGAACAGTGTCGCCAGCGTGTTTTCATATTCACGATTGGAAAGCCGGCGCATCACCGTCCGCCCGCCGGTGCTACGAAATTGTTCGCGGGACGCTTCGATGCCGTTTCGCAACGCGTCGAGCACTGCCAGACGCTCAGCGTCGGTCGGCTGCGGCGCGTCTTCCGGCGGCATCAGTTTGAGCGTCAGCTGATCGACAATTTCATCGGCGGTGATCTGTTGTTCGACCGAGGCGAGCGGCAACTTGAACGAGTCAAACTCGCGGTCGCCCTCGGCCGAATCGGCGTCGTGACACTCGGCGCAGTACCGACCGAGGAAGTCGGCCACGATCGCCTGGGGCGTTGTTTGTGGTTGGGGGTCGGGTTCCGATTCGGCCGCGCGCGACGCCGTGCCTGCGGCAAGAAAAACGACAACGGTCCACGCGGCGCGAATCGATCCCCCGCCGAAGCACTCAAAGGAAAACATGACGTGCTCGCAATTAGCAGAAGCTGCCGGTACTGGTTCCGAACGACTCCGTCTCGACTCCCATCCGTTGGGCGATGTCGACAAAGAGGTTGCAGAGGGGAACCTTGCCGAGGCCATCGCTGGCGACCTTTTTGAATTCACCGCGACCGTAACCACCGCCGGCCAACACGATCGGCAGATCGTTGTTGGTGTGCGAATTTCCGTTGCCCATTCCACTGCCAAACAGAACCGCCGTCGAATCGAGCAACGTCTGATCCCCGTCCTCGACGGTGGCGAGTCGGCTCAAGAATTTGCCGAACTGTTCCAGTTGGTACGTCTCCAGCGTGATCAGGTTCGCGATCGCTTCGTCGTCATTGCCGTGATGCGAAAGGCTGTGGTAGGACTTGTCGATCCCAAGGTTTTGCGGCAGAAAGCTGCCACCGATTTCCAACGTGGCGACGCGTGTCGAGTCGGTCTGCAGGGCCAAAGCGATCAGCTCGTACAACAACGGCAGATCTTCGACCGTGTTCCGATTGGCCGGTTTTTCGAAGGGCGGTTCGGGCTTGGGCTGGTCGGCCCATTGGCGACGCGATTGCAGTCGTTTTTCGACGTCGCGAATCGAGCTGAAGTACTCGTCCAGTTTGGCTTTGTCTTCTCGATTGACACGTTTGGAAAGCGCCCCGGCCTCGTCGACGATCGAATCCAGGATCGAAGCCTGCAGCGAGTTCTCCTTGACCATTTCGGTCCGACGTTCTTTCGACTCGGTGACGAACAGTTTTTCGAACAGCTCGGCGGGGCCGGTGATCGGGGGCACGCGGACGCCGGACTTGGTCCAGGACAGCTGGCAGCCGCCATGGATGCCGCCTTCGGAGCCTACGGTCAATGAAGGAAATCGCGTTTGAGGCCCGATCTCATCGGCGATGAACTGGTCGATCGTGACGTTCCCATCGGGCCGCTGCTTGGATTCGTGATGCAGCACGCCGGAGAGAAACGTGTGGACGGCAAAGTGTCCACCTCGGAGCCCGTGATCGAGCCCGCGATAGACGGTGATCTGGTCGCGGTTTTCGGTCAGCGGTTTGAGCAGCGTGGTTTCCTCGAACGCTTTGCCGGGCGTTTCGGGGAAAAACTGTTTCTGTTGAAAGCCGAGCAAGTTGCCCACCGCGACGAAGCGACGGGCCCCCGCACCGGCGCCACGTGAGGCATGCACAGGCAAAGTGCCGCCAACGGACTCCGCCCGCAACGACGACAGCCCGGGTAGGGCCAGGGATCCGGCAAGGGATTGCAAAACAAAACGGCGATGATGGAGTGATTTCGACATGCCACCAGTTTAGCCGAAATCTCGCGGCACGACCAACCTCAACGGGCGATCCATGGATCACGCAGTTGGAAAGAAACGTTCGCAACCGCTGCACGCTACCGCTGGACGGCGGGGCCAAGAGTGGTTGATGACCGAGCTTTAGCCCCACACCGCTAAATCGACGTGGGTTTTGCTCAGGGTAGTGCCCGTAGGTTTGCGTCAAACGGCTGATCATCAATTGACATCAGCCGGTTCGCGCCAGCGTCCGGGCCCATCCGATGATCTCAACGACGCGGTATTAGGCTTTACCCAATCCTTCGCATGGCGGCACGCTTGAAGGCGGAACCCCGGCGCGTTTGCGGCGCATCGACATGCAACCGCCAGCCATGACGATCCAAACCGCAAGACTGGCTGGCTCGGGAATCGTCGAATTCGACGAGCTGACCGCGAAATTGTCTATCGCCGCGACCGTTTCAAATCCGAAATCATTGTCGAGAAGTCGAAACGTGATCGTCGCCGACTCGCCGAGCACTGTATTGGGCAGATCCAACGAGACACGTCCGAAGAAGTCCGTCCCGCCCGTCTTGCTTTGAAAGCCGGCGATGGAAACCGAAGGATCAAAGTCGACGTCGATCGGAACTACACCCGGAAAGAAACTTTCCAGACCGTCCAGCGGGTCAGGCACCACCCCCGACACATCGACTACGAACAGATCCAAGACATCCGTATCGGGTGACGTCGTCAGCTCTGCCGCAAAGGAATCGTCAAGTGTTGCACCCGTCGGCGTCGTCGCAGTCGTTGAAAAGGCGAAGTCGAACGTCAATGACGAACTTCCGCCGGGAATCGTAACTGTCTGCATCAACACTCCAGATTCATCGAACAGGGCAAAGTCACCTGGCGGCGGCTCTGAAACCGAACCGGTTGACGAATACCCCTGCAACGCTACGGAACTGGAGAAATCGCCGTTGATGACCACACCTGCGGTTGCCGGAACGCAGGCAAGGGCAAAGACGAGACACAGACAGGATGGAATTTTTAACACTTGTAATACCTCATGATGAACCGCGGCGCGTGCACCACGACGACAGTATAATTGGATTCAAAAGATCGGGTTCGGTCAGGCATCGATCATCTCACGAAGTAGGGGGCAGAGTTTTAAGAAATCTGCGCCCGAATCGGGCATAGTCATGGCCATCGACGTCGCCGTCGCCATCGAAGTCAAACCGGCTGTCATAGCGTAACTCTCCTTGCCGACTGAACATCGACGCTCCGAAACGCCCGTAATCCTGGCCATCGACGTCGCGGTCGCCGTCGGAATCGCCGAAGAAGCGGAAGAACTCATCGATAGCCACACGTCCCGTTTCCGCATCTCGGTCGCCTTCCAAACGGTTGCCGGCGAGGTCGGCGATCTCGGTTTGCAAAGCCGTCAGCACGTAGGATCCGTCGACCAACGATCCCGAATCGTCGACCAGAGAACCGGAAAACGTCAGCGACACGATCGTCTTCCCGTCCACGACCCGCACGGCCTGGTCGATTGAAACCTCACGTCCTTCGCTATCGTGCAGCCGAAACGCAGTTGCACCGATGGCGACTTGGGAATCGATCACCAGATCCAGCGATCGGACCACGCTGTACTGGTCGTTGTCCAGATGCACACCATCAATGCGCGGCGCGATGTTATCCACTTGGAAGAACTGGCCCACCATCGCCGGACCGCTATCGACGCGGAACGATGCGACGGGCGGCGGGGCAGGCGACTGAAGTGTTAACCCGACGACTCCGTTGAACGACGCAAGGTCTCCACCGGCAACAGTCACTTGATACAACGCCTCCCCGGTGCCCTGAACCGGTTCGATCGCAGCCACCTCCGCCGTCGCACCGCCCACAACCTCAAACGCGAGCGTCGACAGGTTCATCACGTGCTGATCAAGCAGTACCCGAAACACCAACTCATCCGAGTTCGTCACGGAATCCAGCGGCTCGTAGCGGGAAACATCCAACAGCACCGGTTGGCGCGCGTCTGCGACGACAAAGGTCTGACTGGTCTGAGCGGCGCCACCGTCGGTCAGAAGGCGGAATTCATAACTGCCTTCTGCATCGGGAACGTCAAAGGTCAACAGCGCCTCAGTCAACGCGCTGGCCGGCTCACTTTGCGTGCCATCCAGATAGAGCGACTGAAGGGGGACGTCATCGGCAGCCCCCGCGGCAAACAAGCCGATGCGATCGGAGGTGTTTCCTGGGCCACCAGTCAGCGTGACGTCGATCGATTGATCCGGACGCAGCAACGAGGCTGAAACGGTCAGGCCGGTCGACGGCGGCGCTGCGGCAGTCGCGGTGACAAGCGGGTCAAAGTGGAAACGCTCCGGCGCCATTCGCAGTTGGAACGGCATCGCGCCGGTCACTTCACCGGGCTCGAGTGTTCCGTCGCCGGTGTAGTCGGTGATCTCAAAGTAATAGACTCCGTTCTCATCGATGGGCGCACCAATAGGAACCGCATCGGCGGGCGTCAGATTCTGAAAATACAATCGAATCGGACCGGTCAGCGGCTCGGACGACAGGTTTTCGACCGTTCCGAAAAACAGATAAGCACCGAACGCTCCGATGTAGCGAATCCCCGTGAACTGCACGTGCACTTTGTCGGTGACGTCGACCGAGTCCGCCTCGTTGGACTCGACCGTAAAGCTCCAACTACCGTCCGCGTTGGAGTTCCCGGCCAGATCGTTGACGATATTCTCGCGGACGACGACTTCGATTCTACCGCCGGGCAGTGTCTCGCCGTCCTGGTTGTACCAGTATCGCGTCGCACCATTGGCGAGCGACTCGATCGCGTCGACGGAGACGCCCGTGATCCGCAAGTCATCCGTACCCAGCGTTGCTTCATCCATCCCGGCCGGTCCGATGTCTGACCAAGCCAAATCGACGTAACCGCGGTCCGTGTTGACGGTCGCATCCGCCGCGGGCGAAACCAGAGAGGCCACCGGGCCGGACGCGTCGAAGGTGAACGACTGCAGGCCACCCGCATTGACATTTCCGGCCAAGTCGGCGACTTGTCCGGCCACAAACGTGACGTCGACGACTCCCTCGGCAAGCGTCTCCCCATCATCGTTGTACCAATATCGAACACGGCCGCCACCAAGATCTTCGGCACGGTCGATCGAGACATCCGAGATCGAGATGTCGGATTCACTGAACGAACCTGGGATAACCCCAGATCCCCCCTCGTCACGTCGATCAATTTCGACGTACCCCAAATCGACTCCGACGACCGATCCGGGGGCAGGATACACAAGTTCGACTTGCGGCGCGATCGTGTCGACGGAGAAGCTTGCGGACGAACGAAGGCTTGGATTCCCCACGACATCACGCGTCGCGTTTTCCGCCAAGACGACGTTCACCGTACCTTGCGGAAGTGTTTCACCGTCATCGTTATACCAGTACCGAACGGTATCATCCCCGAGGTCTTCAATCCGATCGACCGTAACGCCTGTCAAAGTGAGATCAGTGGTGCCATACGACAGCGAATCGATGCCGACTCCATCGTGATCGGACCATTCAATCTGGACATAACCGAGATCTTCTTGCGCGTAATAGAATTCGCGAGGCGTCCGCAGTACACCCGAAGGTCCAGCTTGATCGAGCACGAACGATTCAGTCGTTTGCAGAGATGGGTTGCCAGCCGTATCGCGCACGGCATCCAGCATAAATACAATCTCAATCACTCCGTCGCCGAGTGCATCCCCATCATCGTTGTACCAGTAACGGGCAATCCCTGCACCCACGGACTCCACCCGGTCGACGGACACGCCATTGATGACCAGATCCTCTGGATCGATCGTTGTGTTGTCCAATCCCGACGGCCCTTCGTCAGTCCACCGGACATCGAGATAACCTGGATCCGACGCAATAGCCGAATCCTTGCTAGGAAAGCTTAAGGTCCCCCGCGGTACCAGGCTGTCGACATTGATTGAATCAGAGACTTGTGCACTTGTGTTGCCAGCGACGTCGCTAACCGCACCTTCGACAAGAGTGATCGCATTGGATCCTGAGTCCAGTGCATCACCATCCTCGCCATATCGGTAGAGGACCCTTCCGCCGCCAAGATCCTCGATCGTGTCGATGGTGACGCCGTCGATGATGACGTCGGAGGTATCGAAGCTGGCAGCATCAATTCCGGCATCCCCGATATCGGCCCACTGGATTTCAACGTATCCCAAATCTGCGTTGGTGAATCCGCCAACCTTGGGAGTGATCCGCGTCCCCGTCGGCGCTTCGCGGTCCACCGTCACCGATCGTGACGCAATGACCTGACCGGCACCATTTTCGGCTTTGACACTGACCGCATTGCTCCCGTCGGCCAATTCGAGATCGGCAAGCTGAAACTCTCCCACCACGTCTGCGATGGTTGTCCCATCATCAAAACCGTCTCCGTCAATGTCAACAGTCACGATCGCGCCGGCCTGCGTTTGACCAACGATCGTAATCGGAGTGATCCGAGTCGTATCATCACCGACCATACCTGAATCACTCGCCGCATCGAGCGCAAAACTCAGTGTCGGTGGTGTCTCAGAGAGTAGCACGACGTTGTCAATCACGACCACGCTTTCCGCATCGCCGAAACCAATCAGATCAAAGTACAAGGTTGCGTCGGTGCCGGCCGGGACATCGGTCAGGTCGATCGTGACAATGGTCGGCGCCGAAGAAAGCGAATCAATGCCAGATTGTTTAAGGTTTGGAATTTGCACTGCATCACCGAAATGAGTTTCCCCACCGGCCTGCACATTAAGCATCGCGTCCGTGTTGGTCTGTGTACCGACGGGGTTGACCAAAGCCTGCCCGGTGACGGAATCCAGCAACGCAACTTCAAAAGCGTCAGGTGGCCCATCAGAGTTCTTCCTGAGTTCCAGGTTGACAATCTCAAACTGCAAGGCGGTTGTTCCGGCTGGAATCAAAAACCCCTGCTTTGCGCGAGAGATCCGACGATCGTTTTCACCAATCGCCAGGGCACCACCTTGAATGAGAGCATCGCCACCGGTCTGCCAACCGAAGCCATGCTCATTCGTGTCGACAATTGTGAAGTCACCGTTGAGAATGCCCTCCGGTGGTGCGACTTCGAGATGGGATCCGTGCTTGCGATCACTTGAGTCATAATCGTGGTCCTCGCCGAGCAGGTCGGAGTGTGTCGGCAGACGGCGAACACCTAGCGGTAGTGTTTCGGACATCACTGAATTCGACTTGTCGTGATTGTGCCCGATTCCCCAGGCATGCCCCGCTTCATGGGCCAGCACGGTCAATAGATCTACCTTTCCGTAAGCCGGACTTCCCTGCTGGGCCACATACTGCCCCGAATCGACATCCCACTCAAACTCTTCGTTCCGATCCGGCGTGGAATCAATAAACCAACCGTAGTCGGATGCGTTGTCATCAACTAGCAGAAGCGAGGTCCCCTCATCACGAGACTGGTGAAGGGCAAGCACGCCGGGGGCAAGGCGAGCGTGTTCAACGATGAGTGACGGCTGAGATCCCTCCTCCTCTGCGAGTCCAGCTTGCTCCCACAAATCGGTTGCCACGACGATTGACGGGGCTAAATCATCGTTGCCTAGTCGTGTCGATGCATCCACAAATTCGACCGCCGGAACAGGTGCCTCGATCCGCAGTTCCTCCCCGCCAACCTCAAATTCAAACAGCGAGATCTTTTTGGGAATACCGAACTTGTCCATCCCAAACGTATCGTCGGTCAGAGTGACCAGTTTGGCGAGCGCGAACGTCTTCAGGCTCACGTCGAACTGAGTCGGCTTCAGGTCAGCATGACCTTTAAAGCTCTGGAAAGAAAACACGCTGTCATCGTCGCTTCCGAAAAGCACCGAAAAGCTCGCATCGATATCAGCTTTCGCATCCAAACGTCCCTCGGCGCTTAACAAATCGACATCGAACCCAAACACCGAAACCCCAACGCCACCGGCCAAGACAGCATAGGCTTCAACGTCGCCTTTGGCCGCGAGTTTGACAAACGTCGCGTCTCCATCCTCCGTTTCTGGCACAACTTTGGGTTTGTCGCCCGTTAAATCCACACGCAACCCGGCACTAACCTTCACACTCGTTATACGGCCCGCCGCTGTTCCGGCAAACCCGATATTGCCTTGGCCTTTAACGCCAAGCCCCCCAACCGGGATTCGAATCGTGCTCTTACTGGGCGTTAGACATCGCTTGGAATTTTCTGGGTCAGGGACCTTACATTCTCCAAACGAAAATGATTGCTTCTCCGGTGACGGCACGGGCGCCGCCAGCAATTCAAACTCCTGCGTTTTGAACTGAATCGCCTCGGCCACCAACGTCACCTGGTTCGGTTCAACGACGTTCGGGTCTTCTAAGAAATCCCCCAAGGGGTACGTTTTGTTGACAATCTCGTAACCGAGCAGTTCCAATTGTAGCCTCAACGTATCCGATTCGGCGGTCACCGCCTCTCGGACATCCCATGGGGCAATGACTGTCACATCCATGCCAGCTCTAACCTTTGTTGCTCGGTCGGCAAACGGATTAAATAGCGGATCTGCATCGGTCGGATTGGCTCGATCGATTCCGTCAAGAACGTCCTGCGTCGAATTCGCCAGTTCATCGAGTGGATAGTCTTCATAGTCCACCGGATAGGTGAACTGGAACACGTAGCCTTGATGTTCCTCACTGTAAAGTGGCGGCGACTGCGGTGATGTGAAGTCCATCCAGTCTGGACGTTCAATCGACCGAATTAGAACACGGTTCTTGTCCGCAGCCGACAAGACGTCATTTTCGGAGAACGCATCAACCACCTCAGAGGAAGGCTTTTTGGTCCCAAAAACTTTCTTGTCCGCCTCCATGGTGTAAAGCCGAGCCACATAGTCAAATGCCGTGCCCGCGACGTGGTCAACGAACACATTGGATTCTTTCTTGAATTTGTTGTTCGCTTGTGACAACAGATCAAATCCATCTGACAATTCATGGATCTGCTTCGTGCGATCATCTGTTTCGATGACCATCGTGAACTTTTTGTCGTAGACCGTGGTCGCACCAGGAAACAAGTCGCTGTTGAAGGTGCCGACATCAATCGCGGGCCTGAATTCTACGGTGTGATTCACGTCGTTTTGGTTTGGTTTTTCCGACTTCGGCTCGATAAAGCGAACCACGTCTGAATTTAGCCACGAAGTTACAGGGTTCCCTTCGTTGCCTTCCTTTGAACTCAGCGTCCTCACATCCAAGTCTAATGTCAGATCGCTTGTCGTTATGATCGTTCCGCTAAACGACTCCATGACCACATCAGACTCCCCGTAGGCCGTTACCACGAGGGTGTTGTTAGTGGAATCCTGTAGCAGTGCCTCGTTGAACCACTGTTTCTCCGTCGCCGCCCCCGGAACAGACATTCCATCGGAAAAGACGACGGGGTTGGTTCCGTTGACAATCGCTTCCATGGAGATGAGGTTGGGATTGTTTTTGCTGGAAACCTGAAGCGTTACTCGCTCGACATTCTGAAAAGCACTGGAGTTCGTGTTGAACGTGACTGTGAACGTGTTGTCAATGTCAAGATTGGCTAGATAGGTCCCAAACGTGCTGGAGCCATTGTCGGGATTGTCATATTTTGCTTGCACCGTCATGTTCAATCCGGGCTTCTGCAGCGCCAGACCCTTGGTGCGGCCCAGGACAATGGGCACGTCGGTTGCCCCTTTAGGATCCGGGCCGAAATCGTCCGTGTTTGTGTTTTCGGTGACGACGAACTTGTAGTTGGCACGAACGTCGATGGCGGGATTGAGATCGTTCAGCGGTGTCCCCGATCGCTCAATCACGTCGCCGCCGGTCGATGTCAACGCGTCAACGCTGTAGACAAACACACCGCCGTGTAGGAATGCAGGATTGCCGCCGTCGACCTTGAACGTGTTCTGGTAGCTGACGTACAGGTACTTTCCATCAGCCGATAACACCAGGTCGTCGGGATACCCGTTCGGGATTGGACGTGTTCCGCCGACGATCTCCCCGGTCGCAACGTCGATCACCCCCACGTTGCTGCCAGCCGGCAAGTCCAGGATTGCACCAAATCCGTTCAAGCGACTGCCATGGGTCTTACTCGGAACCGCTAGATCCGGGTAGTTGAATGCCGTGACAAACGCGTACTTGCCGTCCGAGGTAAACACGACGTCTTTCGCATCGTGAACGCCAAAGGTGTCAATCCTGCGAAATTCTTTGATCACGCTTTCCGGGGGAGTGTCGGAAAGCAGATCCTCAACGATCGTCGAAATCGTCTGCCCCACGACCAGCTTGCGAGTGCCGTATTGGTACTCAAACGTCTTCAGTCCCTCCTTATCGGCGGACGTGTAACCGGTGACGGCAACCCGGTCTTTGCCGCCGCCAAGTGCGATCGCGACATCCCCGGCACTCGGTTGGACACCGACACGTTGCAGCTCCTTCAAAAATGCTTCGCTCTTGGGTTTGTCGCTGACCAAATCCAACAACAGCAATTGCCCCGGAGTGTCGGTGTTCTTCGGTGTCCCCGATTCCACGTTCGGACTCCACTGCGCCGGCATGGTGACCAAAAGCGATTGCTGGTCGCCGGTCATCGACATTCCCCGAAGACAGGATGCCGTTTGCCCCGCACCGGCACGGCACTCAGGACCGTTGAGCGTCTTGGTTCGGATGCGTTTGTGATAGGTGTCCGAAGTCGGATCGATGTCGATCACGTAAATGGAGCCACGCTTTCGATCACCGACATACGCGAAGGGGTGAGTACTGCGTGGATCGACGACGACGTCATAGGGTGCGGCACCGGACTCAAGACCCACTGTCCCAATCACCTGCATGGTCAACGTATCGATGACCGAAACCGTTCCGGCAGCTTGATGGGTCACATAAGCACGCGATCCATCCTTGGTCGTCGCGACTCGCTGTGAGAACAGACGGTTGTTGTTTCCTGCGTCATCCGGATCCAGGTCGATCATTTGCGCGAGATTCGGAATCCCGCCCTGGATTTGGAACGCCGCCAGTTTGTCTTGATCGGAAATCACCGAAAGCAACTGCTCGGTGGCAAGCGTCGGTTTGACTTCGTTGCTGACTTGGCGGCTGTCTTCGATTTCCTTCGGCGTCTTGGCGGCGTTGACGTTGTGTACCAGTCGGAAGAACGCCGTGCCGACGGCCAAGCCATCGGGTGGGGGAAACACTGCGTCCCCCGCATCAAACGACGGTTCACCCAACGAGACGTACGACCCTTGCTTCCCGGTCAAGCTGTACTCGATCACGGCGTTTTCGCCGGTCTGTGGTTTGAGGTTGGTTCCCGTGAATTTCAGGCGCGCCCCGGCGCCGGGTGATTCGATCGACAGTCCGCTAATGACAGGTCGTGGATCTTTCTTGTCGACGCTCTCGCTAAAGGTCGCATCGAATTGCCCACCTCCCACAGGCACCTGCAGCTGGATCGTCTCGACCGTCGGAGGTCCGACCGGCGGGATCGCAACCAATTCCACGGTCTGCGGACCGATGCACATCGTCAGCAGGGCTCCGCCGGTGACTCCCGCAGCAATGCCTCCGATCAGTACGCCCTGTGACAAAACGCCGACCAGCGACGTGCCGCCCACCAGAGCGCTCGATCCGCCGATAATCGCTCCCATCACCGCATTCTGGCACAGCAGCGGGCTGAAGATGTGGGTGCCGTTTTGCAGCACACCTGGATACGGTTTCGAGTTGGTTCGCGCGTATCCGTCTTCGCCGACATACGCGACCTCTTCTTGAATCAATGCGTCGCGGAGATTGCCGTCCGCGTCGGGAACGGAATCGACTCGGTAGACGATCATCTGAGTGCCGACGGCAAACTCGGACGATACCGGGATCGCCAGTTCGACCGGGTGGGCCAATGCGGATTCGTCAAGATCGAGTTCAACGGCACCTGCGAATCCGAGGATGTCGGGCAATTCGAAAGACAATTCGGTTTCATCGATCATGCGAATGTCCGCGGTGACCGATTCGGCGAGCGCACCGGGGGCGACTTGAACCAGCGACCCGTCGTCGCCGACGATCACAGCGCCGTCTGCTCCGATCTCGACCGGGCCGGGCATCGGAGAGAAGACAGCGACATCGATCACCTGCTGGGCACCGCCGCCGATCACCGTGACCGTCGCTGTTCCTTCACCCGCCGCGGTGATCACTCCGTCGGCCGAGACGGTGATCACATCCGGATTGCTGACAAAGAACTGCGTGTCGCTGGGCGGATTGATGTCAAAGAAATCGCCGTTGCCGGTGACTTGAATCCGCCGCGTTCCACCGGATAGCGGTAATGAAACGCTGTTCGGATAGACCTGCAGATCGCTGACAAAGAGTTCCGGTGACGGTCCCGTGTCTTCATAGACATTGACCACCGTGACCGCTTGAATTCCGCCCGCCGTGATTTCAACAATCACACTCCCCGGCGATTTTCCGGTGATCGTGCCATCGGGTGTGATCGACGCGACACTCGGGTCCGTTCCGGTAAAGCTCAAGTAGCCGGCCGGCAGGGGGACATCTTGCTGGTCGGCGAAGTCCCCCATCACGACCAGTGACTGTGATTGGCCGAGCGGCAAGAACAGCGAACGCGTTTCGATTTCCATCCCCACCAAGGGCGCATCGCTCACCTCAATGGAGAGCGTCTGTGGCAGAGAATCGCTGAATCCGTCACTCGCGACCAGTTCGATCGTGGCCGTCCCCTGGAATCCTGCGTCGGGCAAAAACCGAACACGCGTACCGTCATCGACGATCGTTGCGACACCCCCGCTGGCGGCCTGAACACGCAGCGACACCGAGTCCCCGTCCGGGTCGACTGCCAATTCGTCGACATCGACGGTCACCTCCATCCCAACGTGGGTGAACGCAGACGAAGGTGAGACTTGTGGAGGCCGATTCGTGGCGAACAGGAAGTTGCCACCCAAAATCTGCACGTCGGACGCATCGACAACGCCATCTCGATTGACGTCGGCCAGCACATCATATCCCGGCTGTCCTGTGGTGGTTCCCAAAGCGGCCGCCTGAAGCCCACCGTCTAATCCGTCGATGACGCCGTCGACGTTGACGTCGCCGGCAATCGAAACGCTAAGGGAATAGCTGCCCGCTGCGCCGACGTCGGCACCGCTGATCGACAGCAATTTGATTCCGGCGGCGTCGAGCGCGAAGAGTGCGAATGCAGACTGAGCGTCCGAGCGAGTTTCCACAGGCGTCACGCCAGCGATTTGAGGGATCGCCGGAGCAAGGCCGCCGATCGTTCCGTCCACTTCCACGGCGACCCAAACAAGGTCGTTGGGTGTCGAGTCGAGTTCGCTTTGACGGATCGTCAGCGTGTAGCGGTCGGTGTCGCCTGCCGTCAACGCACCATCGGTTGTCGTACCCACAAATTGATGTGCCGTTCCCAAGTGGTCCGCAATTGGGACGACATTCAGCGGATCGTAACTCGTGACGGCTTCCGTCGATCCGTCTGCCGAGGCGATCAAATTCAACCGCCCAGGCAAGCCGGAATCGTAGCCATAGTGAACCGCATCCTGCGCCGCGTCCGAGCGCACCGCGACAAGATTCCCATCGGTGTCGTATTGGTAATCAATCGGTGCCATCGGCGCATCGATCCATTCAATCCGTCCCCCCATGCCACGGACCAGATTCACTCGTTCTCCGTTGGCTGCGATGATCGCCGAATCGCTGACGATCAACCTCGCATCGGTCGCCGTGTTGATGGCGACCGTCTTGCCGTCGGCATCGAGCTCGTAGGTCGTTCCGTCGGCCGCGGCGAGGGTATACGCGGTATCGCCGAATCGCGGATCGGCCGGGTTGTACGGCAGCCCCGATTGGAGATCGAAAAAGCGACTTCCCGCGCGGGTGAGCAAGGTGTCGCTCGATTGAAGCGTGTAAGTGACTCCGTCATCGGCAATCCAAGCGGGCTTGAAGTACTTCAGTCCCGTGATCTCCATCGGCTGTGGAGCGAAGATAAATCCGGTCCGCTCGCCTGTCGGCAACGTCACGTACAGTCGAGTTTGTGCGGAGTAAGCAGAGAAGACACCCAGCGACTCGCGACCGGTCTTCGGCACATTGGTTTCCACGCGAAGATCGACGGCACTCCAACGCCAACCCGGTCCGAAGCTGCCCGAGTGGATGGATTCGAGCGAGTCGTAAACACGTTCAATGGTGAACGCACCACTGCCCAAGTCCACTGTCAAATCTGTTTCGACACGTCGATATTGGTTCGACTTCACGACGCTGTTGATTTCGACGCTGACGATCGCTTCGGCAGATCGCTCCGTCAGATCGCTCGCGGTCAATCGCAGTTGGTAAAAACCGTTGGACAGCGTGCCGGGATCGAGACTGACCAGTGCCGCATCGGTCACATTCGCTGAACCGGTTGCCAAGGTAACGAAGTCGTCCGAACCGGCCGGTGCCAGTTCTAATTGCCATTGATCCAAGTTCAGATCATCGACCGACGCGATGATTTCGGTCGCAACACGAATCGGCTGGCGTCCCAATTCGCTCGTGAATCGAACCTGCGGCGGTTCGCTATCGGCCGGATCTCGCACCTTGATCGTTCGCTCTGCCACGCCGGTCAAACCGTCAGCATCGGTGGCGGTGGCGATGACATGGAACTTGCCCGGATTTGCAGGGACGAATCGGGCACGTCCGAGTGTGTCCAGCGGTAGCACTTCCCCGTCGACCTCGATCGACAGATCAACGATCTCGGCCAAACTCGATGCGAGGGGATGTACCAGCACCGCCTGTCCCGGAGCCGCGGGAAAACTGGGCGTCAATTCGATCGACACCGAAGGACCTTGCGGGGCCAAGCTGGCACGCAGGATTTCGCCGCGACTGGCCGACAACGAACCATCCGAAACGGTGTAGGTGACCACGTAGTCACCGACTTGGCCGGGTCCGGGAGTCCACGTGACCTCGCCGGTCAACGCATTGATCGACGCCCCCTCTGGCAGACCGACGGCCGAATACCGAAGCATCGCGTCTGCATCCGGATCGCTGCCCGAGGCGAAGAAACGTGTCTCCACCCCGACCGGTGTTTGATGACTGGTCACGTCGATCTCGGGCGGGCGGTTGACGTTGTTGATCGTCACCATCAGTTCGATCGAATCCGACGCGCCGCCGGAATCGGTCACCGTGACGGGGATCGAATAGTTGTCTGCCTGCTCGAATCCCGGTGTCCAGCGAAACTGTCCCGACAGACGATCAAGGACCGCTCCGTCGGGCAATCCGTTGGAGGTAAACGTCAGTGCTCCGCCGTCGACGTCGGCGGCGTCAATGAAGAACTCCAGCGACGTACCTTCGTTGCCCGATTGCAGCGGAAGCGGCGTTGCCAATGGCGGCTGATTCGTGTTTTCGACCCGGAAGGCGACCGTTTCGCTGTCGGACCGATGTCCGTCGGAAACCACAAAGACGAGATCCTGGTAGTCGCCCGACTGGAAAATGTTCGGCGTCCACTGGAACAGTCCCGTTGTGGCATCGAGCACGGCGCCTGCGGGAAGATTCTCGGCGGAATAGAACAGATCGTCGCCATCGGAATCCGTGGCCGCCAGCGAGATGGACAACGATTCGGTTTCAGCGACGGTGTGATCGCCAACGGGTGTCATCACCGGAGCCGTGTTGGTCTGGCGAACCGTGATCGTGATCTGCTCTTGGTCGTCGAGAATTCTGCTGCTGTCACCGTTGCCGCTGTCTTGGACCTGCAACGTGACCGGCCACACGCCAAGGTCACCGACCGTCGGCGTCCACTGGAAGATTGCCGTGCCGTAGGTCGCTCCCGGTACGAACGTCGCGTTGCCTGGCAGGTTGTCGGCGTCAAAGGTCAGCGGGTCTTCGTCCAAGTCGCGAACGTTGACTTGGAACTCGAGTGGCTCACCGACGACGGCCACCTTGTTGCCGATCGGTCGCAGCATCGGGCGTTCGTTCAACGATTCGACGGTGACGATGAATGTAAACTCGGTCATCTGCGCCGCTTGCTCGCCGGCATCGCCGCCATCATCGGTTGCCCGCAACGTGATCACATGGTCGCCTCGGTCCCCGTCGCCGGGCGCAAAGGTGAATTGTGCCGTCGCGTCCCCGCGATCGACAAAGCTCGCGAATTCGGGAATCGGAAAACCGGGCAGTCCGGACGCGGAAATCGAAATCGGATCCCCATCGGGATCGGTGGCGGTCACGTCCAGTGTCAGAACGTCGCCACGCTGCAACGTCACGTTGTCGACGGTGGTAAATTCCGGCGGGCGATTGAGATTCAAGACCGTGATCGGAACCGAAATCGCGTCCGTCAGATTTGTTCCGGTCCCGTTGCCGTCATCGGTGGCGATGAATTCGGCGATGTAGTTTCCGGCATCGTCGCTGCCGGGCAGCCACTCAAAGAGTCCGAGCTCGGCGTCAAAGCTGGCGCCCGGCGGCAAGCTGATTGCCGCGTAGCTGACCGATGGGAAATCGCCATCGATGGGGCTCAACTCATCGTCATCGCCACGAACTTGGGATTCGTAGGCCGGCGTATCGGCATCGAAAGCAAAGGTTCGGAAACGCAGCGTTTGTCCTTCCTGAACCACCCATTGATCGACGTCACCGAAATTCGGGGCGGCGTTAACGTTCAGGACCGTGATGGTCGTGGTTGCCGTCGTTTGCTCGGTGCCATCGTCGATGATAAACGGAACTTCGAATACGCCTGCTTGGAAAAACTCGGGCGTCCAGCTGAAGACCCCGCTGGAAGGATCGAGCAATGATCCACCAGGCAGCAAGGGGCTGCTGAATTCGACTTCGTCGCCGTCGGGATCGCTGCCCGACAGGTCCAAGCGGATCGATTCGCCTTCGCGAATAGTCAGTTCAGCCGGAACGGTCAATCGAGGAGGCTGGTTGGTCGGTTGCACCAGGATGGTTGTTTCCGCAGCCGTTCGGCCGACACCATCGCTGGCGACGAACCGCACCGCGTCGTATGTCCCGGCGGCATCAAATGCCGGTGTCCATCGCAACACGTTCCGGGCGGAATCAAAGAAGGATCCAGGTGGCAGATTCTCAACCCAGACGGCCAATGCATCGGCGTCTTCGTCAAACACCGACAGCGGGATCTCCAAGGTTTCGCCTTCGGTTGCCATGATGCTTTCTGGCAGGCCAGCGATTTGGGGCAACCGATTTCCACCGGCGACATCAACCGTGAATCTCTGAACGGCGAATCCACCTCTTGGATCATAGGCGTGCAGCACAACATCAGCCGCCGCGGGACTCGAAGGATCGGGAGTCCAAGTCACGCGGCCGGTGCCCGACTCGACCAGCATGCCGTCGGGGCCATCGACCAACAGGTAGCTGACCGTGATCCCGTCGGGATCCTCGGCAACCGCTTCGTACACGTAGGGCTCTGCGACGACAGCCTGTGTGACCGGAGCCGAACTGAATACCGGTGCAAGATTATTCGATGGCAGCGTAAAGATGCCGTATTCGAACAGCACGCGTTCCCAGCCAGGGTTGCTCACCGTCAACGTCCGGCCACTGGTTGCTTCACCCGGAGCCAACACGCCGTCGCCAACGCTATCAGCCAGATCGATCAACCACGCATCATCAACGAATTGCTGAACCGCCGTGGCGGGCGTGCCGGTAAAGCCCGATGTGGGATCGAGCACCAGCAACAAGGGCAACACCAAATCATTTTGTGAGGCATTGGTGATCGAAACGTCATACGAGACCGTTGCGTCGACGCGGTGCGACCGGGCGTTGCTGAATTCGATGTCGACCAGATCCGAGAAGTCCGAAACGGCCACGAATTGCGTTTGGTAGGGATCAGCCAGTCCCACACCGAAGGAACTCTCGATCGACGCATCAACGGTGAAGCTGTAGCTGTCGGGAACGAACGAGGCGAACGTGACGATCGCGGTGTTGGTTGTGGCTTCATAGGTGACGCCATCGACCGAGATGACACCGGCCGCATCACCCACCAACTGATAGTTCGACGGGTTCAAAACCGATGCGACATCGGTCTGCGCGCCGACAAACATCGGCTGGTCAAAGGCGACCGACACTCGGTTTCGCGGCAGGGCGACAAAGGCGTCCGCGGGCGGATCGGTGAACGCGACTTGGGGGGCGATGATGGGTTGCAGGACGTCGACTTGATTGGACTGGCTGATCAACAGCCGGCCGTCGGGGGTGGCTTTGACGATGTCGCCGCGGGTGCCTCCGGTGGCGACGGCGGTTTGTTGCCGTGTGGCGAGGTCGACCATGATCAGCTCGCCGCCGGCCCCGAGCTGGCCGGCGTTGCTGCTGATGAACAGCAAGCCTTCCAGGTCGGTTCCCGGAACGCCGAACGTCAAACTGTCGATCGGAATGTCAAAGTCCAACATCGGCTCGGGCGTGCCATCTTCGGCGAATCGGACGACCGTTTCGCGGTTGGGCCAGGTCGCTCCCCAGAGCGTGCCGTCGGAATCGAAGGTCAGATTGCCGATGCGGAGATCGCTGAACGGGGTGAACGCTTCACTGATCGGGTCGAATCGATCGACGCCGCGACTGGTCGAAACAAAGATATCGCCGCTGGACGGATCGATGGCCAACGCCTGTGTGATGCCTTCACCGAATTCGCGTTCGACGGCGCCCGTCTCGGCATTGAGTAAGAGCAACGGACCGCCGCCGGTCGTCGCCCACAATCCGCCGGAAGGTCCGAATTCCAGATCGAAAATCGGATGGGGCGACTCGGCGATCGCATTGCCGGCGATTCCCCCCTCGATCGGCACCTCGTACAAGAAGTTGCGACCGAGTCCGCCACTGATGAGCGTCGACCCGTCTTCGCGTACGGCGATCGCCATCGGGCCGATCCCGGCTTCGCTGGTCGGAATGCCACTGGCGAAGCGCCGCGCCGCGAAGGGATTCAAAACGGTGCCAAACTCCGACGTGTTGCCGGCCGATGGGACAGCCGACTGGGCCGCGAGAAAGAGTTCGTTGGTCGACGGAGTTTCGACCGGTTTCGGTGCCGGCGGCAGTGGCGCGCTCGTTCGGTCGAATCGGTTCGTCGTGCCCAGGTTGACTTGTGAGCCGTCGCCGGGCACTGCCGTGCCCAGGTTTGGCGACTCCTGGTTTCCGGCATGGTCGGTCGCCAAGGCGAGGAACTCGTAAGCACTCCCCGGCTGGCCGACATAAATCGCGCCGGCTTCGGTCGACTGGCGTTGCCAGATCGCAAAGTCGCCGCCGTCCTGGGCGACGTAGACGGTAACGTGTTTGACGCCGGAACCGTCTGTCTCGTCGACCGCGTCCCAGGTGACTTCGAATCGGCTGCCATCGGCCCCGATCGGCGTCGAGGTGACGGTGGTCATTGGCGCGGCAACGTCGACACGGTGCGAAGTGACGTTGGTTTGCATCGGCGGTGCATTGCTGAGCAGCACGCGAGCCGATGCGGTGATCTCGTTGTCGATCGCAAGATTCGCGGCCGGGTTGACCTGGTAGGTCACAAAACCCGCCCCGCGACCGCGTGCATCATTCGGCGGCAACAAGCCAATGTCACCTTCGCGGACGAGTTCGCCGGTCGCCGGATCAATCGCTTGCAATCTCCAGCTGGCGATCCGTGTTTCCAGATCCACTCCTGCCGTGACGCGAAGGATGAAACCTTTGCTCTCAACGAAATCAAAGTCGCCCTGGAAAGTTGCCAGATCATCTGGAATGTGAACCTGGACGTCGCCGAGTTTCAGATCGCCAAGCCGGAAGGAACGCACGTCGACGTCCTCATCAAGTTCTGTCACAACGCGAAGGTCGTTTGTGGCCGCCGCCGCGGAGGCATTGTTTTGGAACTGAATGGTATAGGGCAGCGGCGCCGTGGCGGGAACGAATTGTTGGTCGCCAAAGCCGAAGGGACCGACCAGGCTGGCGTTCGGCGTTTCGGCGCCCGTGCCTTCGAAGAAGCGGGCGAAGTTGGGTGGAGCGAGCTCGGCGCCGGGAGGAATGTCCAACGCAGCCGAACTGAATCTGTTCGAGAAAGGAACGTAGATGTTGAAGGACTGGAAGTGTGTCGGTCGACTTTGGTTCAATTCGAACGCGGCCGGATCCACTTCGGTGGCGTAGGTCGCTCCGGGGTTGGACGTTTCGGCAAGCGATGCATCGTTTCCGTACCAGCGTCGGACGTTTTCAAAGAACTCGAGCAGGCTTCCGCTGGTTTGAATCTCTTCACCGACCGGACCGGCAAGCACACCGGTGGAGAGTACCGCAGCGAGGCTGATGACTTTGGGATTTTCACGAATCGGTGGTGCGTCATCTTCCACGCGGAGCAATCCGCCTTCTTCCAGAGCCGCCAAATAGGCGTCGGCCCAGGCATCACGGTCGGCGGCCAAGACTCGTAGAGCCGGCGTGGCATTGGGATCGTCCAGGATCGCGTCGCGCAGGCCCAGGGCATCACGTGTTTGCAATGCGATGAATTCATCGCGGTCGACCGCGGTGGCTGATGCCAAAATGTGGAACTGGAACGCGACAAGCTCCGCATCGATCGTATCCAGGAACGATCCGGCGTACTCCCCGTAGGCTTCACTGAGTTGCGGGAAGAATTCCTCAAGTTTCTGTTGGTCCGTGATCGCGGCGCTGAGCGCATCATAGAAGCGATCCATGACCGCAAGAAACTCAGCCTGCTCCTGGTCGATCAACTCCTGCAGCCCCGGATAGGTGTGAACGTTGAAGGTTAACCCCGCAAAGTCACCGACGGTTAAGTCCGGAATCACACCGGGCGTGGTGATCTGGCCCAGTGCATCGGTTTGAAAGCTGTCGTCGTGGGGTGTCGTGATCGCCGAATCGAGACTGGCCCAGGGAACGTCGTCAAACGCTTGACCGTCGGGCCGGCCGCGGAGGTTTGATGTAAACGCCGCGTAGCGGAAACCGAACAGATCGGGATTCGTGCCCAGTTCAGGAACGCCGAGAGTGAAGTAGACGTAGGGCGCATCAACGTTGCTGCGGTTGTCGACGGAGAAGCTATACGTGCCCACTTCGCCGGGATTGAGAACACGCGGGCCACCGAGTCCCACCGAGACGTCGGGTTCGACCGCCCGTTCGATCTGGTAGCGGTACGGCAAAGACGCTTCTTCGCCGCCGGGGTTGATCACCTTGACGTCGTACAAACCTCGCGGCGCATCTCGCAAATCGAACGTGGCGAGGATCCGGGTGCTGTCGAGCACTTCGTAGTTCACCGGTTCGAACTCGCCAAACCGCGGGCGAACCAGTTTGGGAATCGCGTCTTCATCGAACTTGGCACCGTGAATCGTCGTGGTGACCCAGCGGGAATCGCCGCCGATGTCGGTGGTCACATCGGTAACTTGGAACGGAAGCAACTCGGCCAGGACGGTGACCGGAGTGTCGTCTTCGGGCTGAGAATAACCGCGGACCAGGACGTAGTACGATCCGGGTTCGGTGGTTGCGATGACGGCGGCTTGATCGGGTTTGAGTTGCCCCGAGTAGGCCGCGTCGTATTGTATCCCGTTGGGCACGTCGCGGAAACGAATGAACAACTCGTTGGCGGCGGCGTCGGCATCGGAATCGATCGAGACCCGCAGCGTTTCGCCGGCACCGACTTGGACTTCATACAAACGAACTTGTCCGGTGCTGAGCGTTGTTTCCAGCGGAACGCCGGGTTGCAATGCATCGACCGTCAGTTCAATCGTTTCCGGTGATGCGGTTTGATTGTTGAGTTCGTTCTCGGCTTCGAAGACGTCATCAAAGATGTCGGCGCGGGTGATGACGCGGTACTGGCCTGGCTTGGCGGGCGGCAGTGTAGCGGTCAGTGTGGACGTGTAGGATTCGCCCACGGCCAACGACAATCGAGTCGAGTTGTTTTCGACGATGCCCGGAAATTCAGCGCGTCCCAGCGGGATATCAGTGATGTCCCAGATCGCATCTTCGGAGAGGTACAGCGCGTCCGACCAGACTCCGGTTGCTGGTTCGGGGCCATGATTGGTGACCGACCAGGTAATCTGGACGTCTTCGCCCGACTTGCCGCTTGGTGGGATCTCAATCGATGCGACTTGCAAGTCCGCCGGCGGGGGCAATTCGATCACGGTCGGTGGCTGGGCGGCAAGCGAGTTGTTGAATTCCCTGTCCAGTTCAAACACGTCGCCGTCGGGAAAGCGATTGTCGATCACCGGATCGGTAATCACGATCACGTAGTAGGGGCCCTCGAGATTCCTTGGGGCGCGGACCGATTGTGTCGCCGTATACGATTGGTCCTTCGCCAGACCGCCGGAATAGGAATTCGAGCCGAGGTAACGATCGGCATCCCTGTCCAAGAAAGGATCGCGCGACAAGTAGATGAGATCCGTCCAGCCTGACTGTCCCGGCGGCGTGTCACCGGGGCCGAGGTTGCTGACGGTGTACTCGACGTCGAACGACTTTCCGGCCAGCAATCGTGGCGGCACGACAACCGAGGTGACTTGCAGGTCCGGCGGATCGGTCAGTTCGATCGGCAGCAGTGTCTTGGCAGTGTTATCCGCCTCACCGTCAAATTCCTGCACGACTGCCATCCCGGTATCGCCGCAGCCGACGATGTCGTTCCGGAAGATGGCCAGACAGTCCACCGCTGACGAGCCTCCTACCTCGAACTCAATGCCGCTTCCGTCGACTTCGGGGAAGCGTGCACGGGTGAACTTGGAGTCGACGTCGACGATCAGATAGAAGTCGCCGTCGATCCCTTGTGGAAGTCGTACATCGAGCGATCGACTGTAGGATTCATCGACGCCGAGTGTTTTTCCGTTTGCGCCGTAGCCACCACCTGCGCCCAGCAGCCAGTCGGACGAGTCCAATGATTCGTCGCGGGAAAGAAAGATGCGATCGGGCCAGGCTTGTTCGGCCTGATCGGTGTCGGGTCGCGGATAAGTCGCCGCATCGCCGATGTTCTGAACGGTCCATTCAACCGTGATGGTTTGACCGGACTGGGCGACGCCCGATGGCACCGTCAATGAGGTGACCTTCAGGTCCGGTTCGGAATAGCTGATCTGAATCGGTCTTGAGTCCCGGTTGTTGTACTCTTGGGGCGCGAAACCGCTGCCTGGTCCTCGCCCGCCTTCGTAAACGGCGCCGCGTCCCCAGCCATTCGTTCCGTCGTAGAAAGTGCGGCTGCTTGTGTTGTCGCCCGCCGACGGGACAGTCGGTTCGTACTTCCGCGGATCAGGGATCGGCAGTGCATCGGTCCAGACGTAGACGTAATACTCGCCATCAGCGCCGCGTGGCATGCGAATCCGAGTCGATTCGGTATAGCTGTCTCCGGTACCCAGCGGCGTGTCACTGCGGTGGATCTGTTTTCGCACCAGAGTCGATTCGCTGAGCTGGAATTCAGGGAAACGTGACAGGTAAACGTACTCCGTCCAGTACGTTGTTCCGGACCAGACCGGTGCACCGACGTTGGTCACGGTCCAACTGAGGTCGACGTATTCGCCCGACTCGCTTGTCGCCGGCAAGTTGATGTCGGTGATCTGTAAATCGGCTGCCGAGTGACTAATTGTTATTGGAGTCGACTGGTCATTGTTGTTTTCGAAGGAACCTTCGTAGATGCCGGGCAATCGCGCGTCGGTCTCAACGATCACGTGACTGCCAAAAATCTCTGGCGACAGCTTGAATTCGGCTTCGGCGGTGTAGCTTTGACCGGCTTCCAAGCGACCGCGACGCTCGACGAAACCGAGAGACGATATCTGCGCGTCGGGATGGTTACTATCAGCGTGTGTCGAAACGTAGATCCAATCGGTCCACGCATCGCCTCCCGTCGCGTTTTCTCCCTGGTTTAACACCGTCCACTGGACCGTCATCGACGTTCCCGCATCGATCGTTGCCGGTGCGACGACGCTGTCGACGACCAAGTCCGCGGGCGTGGTGGCTAGCGGCAGAACCGTGATCGGCCGCGCCTTGTAATTGTTGCTGTCCAGTTCGTTTGGATCATCTGGGTTCGTATTGATGTCCCGAGTGTCCTCGATGACGACGTTGTAGGCATCCGACCAGACGGTGACATGCCACTGACCGGCTTCGAAGTCTTTGCCATCGATTTTTGGCAACGTTACCCGGCGAGTCGCGGTGTAGTCTTCCCCGATCGCCAGCGGGCCCGAATGTGAAAACGTTCCCAGCAAGATGTCGTCGGTCCGAACGTCAGGTCGATTGCGATCGACGGTCAACCAGATGGTGTCGTTCCAAGAATCCACATTGGTTTCACCGAGTCCCAGGTTGGTGACCGTGTAAGAAACATCGATCGTCGTGCCCTCGAAGACTTCATCCGGCGCGATGACGTCGGAGGTGACCAGATCAGCCGGAGGAAGGGAATCGGCAAAGAACGATTTTGTTCCCAAGTTATTGTCTTCATCCGGGTATTCTTCGATTGAATCTTCGAAGTCGGTTTGGACAAGCACAAACACATCGCCGCGGAATCGTTTCGGCACGACGTAGGGCTCGACCGAAACCTGGTACGGTTCGTTCGGGGCCAGTGCAGCAGCATTGTCAAAGGTGCCGAGCACGATGTCATCGCTGGTGACTTTGTTGTCAAGCGAGAGGTACACCCGGTCTTTCCAACGTCCCTTGGTCGTCTCGGTACCGCGGTTGGTCACGATGTAGGTCGCCGAAATCGTTCCACCGGCGGGAACGCTTGACGGCGCGATGATGTCGGTGACTTGCAGGTCCGGACGCGGCGGATGGCTGACGACGATGATTTCGTCGTCTTCGCTGACGTTGTTGTCCCCCGCCGTGGCGTGTTCGTACAGCGAACCGGTGAAGTTCGAGTGCACGACGACTTGAAATGCACCTTCCAGTTCGGCGGAAAGCGAAAATTGTTCGGCGCGTGTGTACGATAATCCGGCGTCGAGCGTCAGCGACGTTTCGAAGATTCCCAGGTGAATCAGACTCGCATCGGGATCCCCCACGGGTTTCAGTGACAGGCGATCACTCCAGCGTCCATCGGCCACTGCGTCGCCCGTGTTGCGAACCGTCCACTCGACGTCGATCTTGGTACCCGACTTCGCTTCCGGCGGCGCCGTGATCGCTTCAACGATCAAGTCGGGCGAAGGGGCGACGGTGATGTTCGTCGCCGAGGAGACAAGACGGTTGTTACCGCCGAAACGATGTTCGAACACGCTGGAGAAGATTCCGGTGTCGACGACGACGTAGAAGGTCCCTTCGAGTCCGTTGGGAAGCAAAATTTGGCTCGTGCGACGATAACTTTGATCAACATCCAGCACGCCGAAGTGGCTGCTGCCTGCGGCGATGCTCGGATCGTTGGGGTTCACTCGGAAGGCACGCAGCAGGTCCGTTCCGTCGGGGTTGCGGGCCAGTCGAATGACGTCTGTCCAAGTGGGGATGTCGGTGGGTCCAATGCCCTGGTTGGTGACTTCCCAGGTGATTTCAAGCGAACCGCCGCTGGAGGCCGTCGGCGGAACGTCGACCGAGGAGACGACGAGGTCGGCATAGGGCGTCGGCGTGATTTCGACTTTGTCGGCAGCCAGCGTCACATTGTTCGCCGTCTTGCTGTCTTCGAAGACATCGCCTTGAGCATCAGCGGCGACGAAGACATGGAATAGACCCGCCGTACCGGCCGGCAGCGTCAGGTCGACCGACGCGTCGTAGCTGTCGCCGACCGGCAACGATGTGTTGCGTTCCAGTTGACCAACCACGCGATCGTCGCCATTCCCAAAAATCTCGTCCGACGACAGGACAATCGTATCCACCCAGCGATCAGTATTCGTTGCCGCCTCGCCGGTATTCGCCACCGTCCAGCTGACGGTCATGGCTGCCGGGTCACCGATCACCAAGGTGGGACTGACCACGTTGCTGGTCACCAGGTCTGCGTGTGGTGGCACGGTCAAGGTGATCGGACTGGCAATCACGTTGTTGCCTTCGCCGCCCAGTTCGTAGATTTCATCTCCGTCGTCAATGCTGAGCAGCAAGAATTGACTTCCGCTCAATTCAATCGGAATGTCTACTTCCGTTTGAAAATCTTGGCTGCCGCCGGGTTGCCAAACCGCGGTATCGACGCGCTCCGAAAGCAGCACATCGTTGGCATCGACTTGGTCATTTTCCGACAGATAAATCCGCGTGGTGAAACCGGTGAGCGTTGCCGCGGTTCCGATCTGGCTTTCGCTCCAATCGAGCGTGAGTGAGTTCCCTGCGACGACTTCGGTGGGCGGACTGATGAAGACGCCTGTCAGATCGGGATGCCCGAGCGTGATGGTTTGCGGCAGCACGAACACGTTGTTCGATTCGCCTTCGCGTTCGAATAGCTCGTCGTCAACGTCGGTCTCGAACACGACGCGATAGTCGCCATCGGCGAGATCGGGGATGACGATCGTATGTGTCACCAATCGCGACGAACCGTTGGCGAGCAACTCGTCGTGCCGCTCCGTGGCGACCGCGACTCCGTTGGCGATGGTCCCGTCGGTTGAAAAGTAAACGCGATCGGTCCATGATGCATCGGTCGCCGCGTCACCGGAGTTTTCGACGGTCCAGCGGAGCGTGATTTCTTGGCCGGGTTGGATGGACGGCTCACTGATGGATGCGGATGCGAAAACCAAATCGGGCGTTGGCGCGGGGGTGATGGTGATCGCCGCAGATTCAACATTGTTCAGCTCATCGAGCTCAATGATCCCGCCGGTCACATCGGTCGCAAAGAGAAGAAACAGGTCGCCGAACGTGTCGCGTGGAAGCGTGACATCGAGCTGCACGTCGTAGTTGCCAGCGACCGCGAGGTCTTCGGTACGAGTGAATTGGCCCAGCAACGTGTCCGACGCATCGATGACTTGATCGGTCGACAGGTAGACGTGGTCAACCCAGGGCGATTCGGCGGTGGCTTGCCCGATGTTGCTGACCCGCCAGGTGACGGGAATGACCTGGCTGGTCTGTGCGGTCGCGGCGGACGAGACGACTTCGATGTCGAGGTCGGGTCTTGGTGCCGCCTCGACGAATGTAATGTTATTGTCCTCATCACATTCGAGCAGCGTGCCGTTGCCGGCACCGTCGTCATCGGCGTCATCGGCGACGACCCAGAGTTGCGAGAATCCCACCGGGACGGTGAGCGTGACGTCTTCGAATTCTCCAGGTTCGAGTCGTTGTGTCGTATTCGTCGTTCCGAGCAGCACGCCGCCCTGGCCGGGGTCGCCGTCGTAGAACGCGACGGGAACGCCGGGCTCGGTGGGCACTTGGCCTCCGTTTCCAACCCGAGCCACGACGTCGACCGATGTACCTGCGGCGTTCGTCCGAATGTAGGACGCGGTCAGATCGGGAGCGGGGAGCTCAGATCCTTCGATACCGGCAAGGCATTCATGACGAGCGTAGTTGTTCAGCTCGTCGATCTCCGCGAAGGCGTTCTCGCTATCGACGACGCCCCAAATCACGTTGTCCACGAAACGGACATTCCCGGAAAGTGTCGCGGAGACGGGAACGCTGGTGCCAGCGGCCAGAGGATCGCTGATCGTCGCGCTTCCCAAAACTTTGTCGACAGCAGCGTCAAACAATCCGTTCAGGTCAGTGTCTTCAAAAAAGGCGACTTCGATCGGACCGGTGGTGCCGATCGGTCCCGGGTTGGCGACGGTCGCTGAAACGGAACCACCGACGGTCAGCAATTGCGAATCGTAAGTCAGTCCACTCGTGTCGACGTTCTTAAGCCTTAAATCATAAGTGTCGGTTCCGAGGTTGATCGCGGGTAAGGCCCCGAGCAAGATTCCGTCGTAGAGAGGATCTCCGCTGGTCGTTGCGGCAAAAATGATCTCGTAAGGGACATCACCGTCGTCCAGCAAGTCGTCCAGGCCGGTGACAGTGAACGTTTGCGGTTGATTCCAGTTGGTCGGGGTGAACGTGTGGGTTCCCGGTGCAAGCGAAGCTTCGGTCGGGTCACTGACTCCGAGTTCGATGGTAACGTTTTGGACCGGCTGACTGTCCAGTGTGATCGAAAACGTCCCGGTCCCTCCGGCCTCGGTGGTTTCCAGCGTCGCCGGAGCCGCGACGGTGATGCCCGCCGTGTCGTCGTCGAGATTGGTCAGACCCAGCGTTTGATCGGCCAGGCCTGCATACACAACGTCGCTGGAACCGGAGACGCCGATCGTGACTTCATAGGGAATGTCGCCATCGTCCACCTCGTCGTCTTGACCAACGATGGCAACGCTTCGTGGTTGATCCCAATCGTCGGGGGTGAAAAGGATTTGGTCGACGGACGGCGTGCCTTCGCTCTCGTCGCTGGATTTGACCGCGAGCGTGACATTGGCCGTGGGTTGACTGTCCAGGACGACCGTGAACTCGGCGGGAGGAGATGGGGGTTCCAGCGTGAGAGTCGGATCACCGAAGATGGAATGATCATTGGCATAACCGTCACCGCGATCCGTCGCGACCAACGTCAAGAACCGATCATTCGGCGAAAGTATTGTCGTCAACGCTTCCGATTCATTGCCACTTAGATTGACCTGGTCATGGATGGTTCCGTCGACAACAACGGTAAACTCAACGCTGCCCATGCTATTTTCGATCGCGACCAAGGTTGTAAAGGTCGTCGCTTCGAGCCCAGGATTGACCAATTCGAATGCATCCAGGTCAAAGGTGATCGCCTTATTGGAGTGGAATCCGATACGCGTGTCGGTCGGATGAACGGTTGAGACACTTTGGGTGTTCCCGTTCCAAATGTGGTCGTAAGAAAAAGACACACTGTCGCCGATCCCAGAAACCTCCAGCCCAGTTGACGAAACGGTGATCGGTGTTTTTCCGATGCCTCCGCCGTCAGGGATGAAAACACCATCGATAAATGGCGAGGAGGGTACGGGAGAGAAAACGTTCCTGGAGCCCACCGGGAGAATGCCTGTGTGTGACAAGACGACTGCCCCAGTGACCGGATGGATGCCCTGGTCGCCGCCGGTTCCCGTCCCATCACCACCTCCAACCACATCGGCCAGATCGAGCGTGATGGTCGACAGTCCCGAAACAGCGCCACCACTTGCTTCGGTCGTCTGTGTTGTCGTCGGTGTACTGATCGTGAAACCAGCCGTGTCGTCATCCACGTTGACAACCGGGACGTCCGACGGGTCGAGCCCGCCGAACAGCGGATCGTCGCTGATCACCGGGGAGGTGATGATCGAATAGGGCTGGTCACCATCGTCGACGAAATCATTGACGCCGGTGATGGTCACCGTTTGCGGCACGTTCCAGTTGCTGCCATCGAAACTCACCGACGGGACATTGAGCGTCCCTTCGCCCGAGTCACTCGGCTCGAGATTGATCGTCACCGGCGACGACGGGGCATCTTCCAGCTCGATCGTAAACGTCGCGGTGCCGCCGGCCTCGGTCGTTTGCAGTCCGGTCAGTGGTTCGATCTTGATTCCCGCGACGACGCTGGCCAGTGAATACGTCGTGTCACCACGGAGCGGCACGAGAGCCCGATTGCTGTCGATCACCAATCCGTTGAAGGTTGAAAAATCACCGGTTAGTCCGACGAATGTCACGACGTCGAATTGATCGCCGCGACTGGGAAGGAAGGTATTATCGACGGCCACGTTCAGGGTGCCGTCAAGGTCGACCGAACCGGTGACCTCCAGTCGATCGTATGTGGTACCCGCGGCCGTTCCGGCGATGTCGACGGAAAGTGTCCCGCCAGCATCCTGACGATAATTCCCATCGATGGTCAACCTGCCGGGTTCATCATCGAAAATGCCGAGATGAAGTGGAATCACTTGGCCGCCGATGTTCAAGACGTCGGCTGCCACCGTGCCGTCGCCGACAAGTGCGCCGGACTGAAGTGCAAGGCCTCCGGTGAGTTCGAGTCGTCCGCCATCATAGACCTCGGTGGACCCGGAGGTCTGCAAGTAGTTTCCGGCAACCGAAAACGTGCTGTCAAATTCGATATCGACGAGGCCCGCATTGGTGAAGTCCGCCGGCACGGTGACATTGGCCCCATCGGCGATGGCGAAGGTCCCATCGGCTTCGTTAAGAAAAAACGCTCGCAGGGCGTCATTCCCACTCGTATCGCGAATCGCAGCCCCCGGAGCGATCAACTCGATCGTCGCGGCATTGGACTGGATGTCGGCACCGGGAAATCGCAATTCACCGGCGATGATGTAACGTCCTCCGGCAAGCCGCTGATCGGAGAAGTTGTCGAAACTGCCCACAAAATCAAGGCGTCCCGATTCAACGGAAATCACCCCAGTATTCTCGACGTCGGGACCGATGATTGTCTGGCCAGTACCGGTGTGACGTAGCGTTCCCGCATTGGTCAGACGCCCGGAACCGTTGACCCCCAAAAATCCGCCGCTGAAGGTAACACGCACGTCGGTTTCACCATCAACTTGCAACAGGCCCCCGTCCATGTTGGCTAGCACACCAATCTCTCCAGACGACGTCCGCAACACATGAAAATTGCCGCCCGTCAGCGTCAGATCACCATGGTTTTCCAGCACCCGCAGCAGACCGCTATTAAACCCAGTCGAGGTCGCCGATCCGGTCGCTCCCGCAGCAAGGATGGTTGTGCCCGAGCCGCGCATGAAACCGCCGGTCCAGTCCAACGTCTCGGTGATCGTGACATCGCCGTTGCCGGAAAGGCTGCCACCGGAAACGCGCAGTCGATTCACCGTCGCGTCGGTCGCGATGTTCACGTCGCCGACAACATCTAGAAAGGCATTGCCGGTCAGGCTTGCACCGGGAACAATCGTCAGGCTCCCGCTGTCGATTCGCACTTCGTTGTCAAACGCGAGGCTATCGATCGTCACGGTCCCCGCAACGGTCAGTCCGCTGCCGACAACGGTGGCATCAATGAGATTCGCCCCACCGGCGAGTCGGACCGATCCCGCGTTGATGTCAATGGTGCCGCCATCGCTTTCAAATGATGCGTCGATCAATGTCTGGCCAGTACCGGTGTGACGTAGCGTTCCCGCATTGGTCAGACGCCCGGAACCGTTGACCCCCAATGATCCGCCGCTGAAGGTAACACGCACGTCGGTTTCACCATCAACTTGCAACAGGCCCCCGTCCATGTTGGCTAGCACACCAATCTCACCAGACAACGTCCGCAACACATGAAAATTGCCGCCCGTCAGCGTCAGGTCACCGTGGTTTTCCAAGACTCTCAGCAGACCGCTGTTAAACCCAGTCGAGGTCGCCGATCCGGTCGCTCCCGCAGCAAGGATGGTTGTGCCCGAGCCGCGCATGAAACCGCCGGTCCAATCCAACGACTCGGTGATTGTGACATCGCCATCGCCCAAAAGCGTTCCGCCCTCGAGCCCCAAATCGATCAAGAGGGCACTTGAGGAGATTGCTGTTGTCCCTCCGGCGATCGCGACGAGTTCTTCCGCGTAGACGGTGTTGACCGTGACCGACTGTGTGATCGAAACGGTGGGCGTCCCCGGTTGGTCGGGGATCCGGACATCGGCGCCCGAATCCGGCACGGCATCGCCGAGCCAGTTGAGCGGATCGTGCCAGCTGGTTCCGTCGCCGCCGCCGTCCCAAACGAAGTTCGCGGTGTCGTCGTCGAGATTCGTCAGAGTGATGGTTTGATCGGCGGCCGCTTGGTAGTCGGTGTCAGCCGTTGAAGCGATGCTGAGCGTGATTGCGTAGTCGGTGTCGCCGTCATCGACCGGGTCGTCTTGGCCGGTGACCGTCACCGTTTGTGGAATGTTGAAGTTCTCGGGTGTGAAGATGAGCCTGTCGACGGAAACTTGGCCTTCACGGGTCAAAGAAGAACGGACGTCGACGACCACGTCCGCGGTCGGCTGACTGCCCAGGGAGACCGAGAACTCACTTATCCCGCCGGCTTCGGTCGTTTGTGTGGACGACGGCGGCGTGACGATGAGGCCGATTTCATCGTCATCTTGGTTGACCAGCGAAACATCGATGGGATTGAAATCTTTGAAATTCAGGTCATCGCTGACGGCGGCATCAGTAATGATCGCAAACGCGATGTCGCCATCGTCTTGGAAGTCATCGACGCCGGTGACGGTGACCGACTTGGGAGCCCAATCGGTGGGCGTGAAGGTGACCGAATCGACGCTGACGATTCCTTCGCTTTCGTCGCTCGAAGAGATCCCGATCGTGACGTCGGCGGTGGGTTGCTGATCCAGCGTGATCGAAAACTCGGCGGTGCCTCCGGCTTCGGTCGTCGTCAATCCTTCAAACGGTTCGACGCTGATGCCGACGACATCGGCCTGGAGAAAGTAGCCGTCACCGGTCCGGTTCGGAACCAAGATGCGATTAGGCGCATAGTCGAGACCGGAGAACGCGGCGAAATCACCGCTGCTTGAAAAGAGCGGATAGTCAAAGAATTCAAACGAGTCCCCTGGCCCGGGAGCGTATCCGGGAAGCACCGAAACATCGAGGGTACCGTCGAGACTGGCCGAGCCCGCTTGGATCCAGCCGAACTCACCAGGCGTCGCACCGCCGATTTCGATGCGAAGGGTTCCACCATTGCCTTGTTTGTATGGCCCCGCTCCCTCGACCGATGAGATTGCAAGACCGCCGGCCAACGGTCGGACGACTCCACCCTGATTGTCCACTTCCCCGAGAATCGAGCCGTTGCCTTGCAAGGTACCACCGTCGATGCGAAAGACATTTGTAAATATCTCAGCTTCGGCCGTGACTTCGGTCACGCCGGCGGACTGGGTGAAGTTTGCAAAGAACCCGGTGCCGAAATCGCTCTGATTGTCGAGGCGAAATCGTCCTTGGTTTTCGAAGGCGCCACTTAAATAGAGGAATGAATTGTCGAGTAATTCAAGCTCTCCCTCGGGTTCATTGAGGGTCAGCGACACCAATGAGATGCTGCCGGAAGGATCAAAAATTCCGACGGCGCCAGACAGTCCGTGCGTCTCGATGGATGCCGCGTTGGATTCAATGCCCGTGTTGGGAAATGTCAGCCTGCCGTACAGGACATAGCTGCCGCCATCTAAACGGCCCGCCGAATAGTTGCTCGGTGCTTCGCTGAGCGAGAGATCCTGCGACTCGACCAGAATCGTGCCGTCGTTGGTGATCGGGCCACTAATGGTGCGTGAACCGCTCGTTCCAGTACCGCCGCCAATGAGTGACTTGATGGTTCCGGTCGCTTGATTGACCAGCGTGCCACCGCTGACTTGCAGCACCGTGATGCCGGCATCATCGCTGGAACTCGGTCCCTCGCTCAGTTCAATGATGCCCGCATTGGTCAGGCCGTTCTGAAAGTCAACCGTCAGCGTCGCACGCTGATTGCTGTACGAGGGAGCATTCATCCCCGGGAGCAATCGCAGCACACCGCCGGCAGCATTGGTGAACGCGCCGGCAAACGTGCGTGTTGCCGAGGATGTCAAGACATTGCCAGGCTGGTACGGAATGATCAGCTCACCGGCATTGACCAGCGTCGCATCGGCCGGGACGGTCGCGTCATAAAAATAGGCTCGTCCTCGAAGCGTTCCGTCGCCGAGCTCCGCGCCCGATCGCAGTGCGAAAGTACCCTCACCGAGCACCTGTCCGCTCGACGGATTGAAGCGTGAACCAGTCGACATCGTCAACGTGCGGCCCGCATCGACAGCGATGTCACCAGCACTCGTGACCGTACCACCGGTCAGGGTGAGACTCCGGCTGGTGACCTGAATCACGCCGTCGTTGTTGATCGTGCCGGCGATGGTTCGCGAGCCGATCGTTCCGAAACCGCCACCGACGAGTGACTCGATCACGCCGGTCGACTGATTGTTCAAGGCCCCACCGCTCACCAGCAACGTCGTATTGCCGGCATCATCGCTGGAACTTGCTCCCTCGCTCAGTTCAATGGTCCCCGCATTGGTCAGGCCGTTCTGAAAGTCAACCGTCAGATTCGCCCGCTGGGTGCTGTATGACGGAGCGTTCATCCCGGGGAGTAATCGCAGCACGCCGCCGACAGCATTGGTGAAGGCGCCGGCAAACGTGCGTGTTGCCGAGGATGACAAGACATTGCCAAGCTGGTAAGGAACTTCGACAGTGCCTTCGTTGACGAAGTTCGTTCCGATGGGAAACGTCGCGTCGTTGTAGATCAATCGCCCGGTGAGGGTGCCATCCCCGAGTTCTGCACCAGCGGCGAGACTGATTGCTCCGTCGCCAGTCATTCGACCGCTGAGCGGATTGAACCGGCCGGCCGATAACGAAATGCTGGATGTTGCTGGAATCCCGATGTCTGCCGCGTTGTTCAGGGTTACATCGATCAGCGACAGACTCTGACTTGCGGTCAGTGAAAGCAACCCGTTGTTGTCCAAGCGGGCACCGACTCCGATTCCCCGATGCACCAGACCGCTTTCGATGGTGATCGTCCCATCGTTGACCAGACTACCCTCGATCGAGCGGCCACCGATACTTCCGAGACCTTCGCCGACGAGCGACTTGATCACGCCGGTTGACTGGTTGTTCAGCAACCCGCCGCTGACTTGCAGCACCGTATTGGCGGCATCATCGCTGGAACTCGGTCCCTCGCTCAGTTCAATGATGCCCGCATTGGTCAGGCCGTTCTGAAAGTCAACCGTCAGCGTCGCACGCTGATTGCTGTACGAGGGAGCATTCATCCCCGGGAGCAATCGCAGCACGCCGCCGGCAGCATTGGTGAACGCGCCGGCAAACGTGCGTGTTGCCGAGGATGTCAAGACATTGCCAGGCTGGTACGGAATGATCAGCTCACCGGCATTGACCAGCGTCGCATCGGCCGGGACGGTCGCGTCATAAAAATAGGCTCGTCCTCGAAGCGTTCCGTCGCCGAGCTCCGCGCCCGATCGCAGTGCGAAAGTACCTTCGCCGAGCACCTGTCCGCTCGACGGATTGAAGCGTGAACCAGTCGACATCGTCAACGTGCGGCCCGCATCGACCGTGATGTCACCAGCACTCGTGAGCGTACCACCGGTCAGGGTGAGACTCCGGCTGGTGACCTGAATCGCGCCGTCGTTGTTGATCGTGCCGGCGATGGTTCGCGAGCCGATTGTTCCGAAACCGCCACCGACGAGTGACTCGATCACGCCGGTCGACTGATTGTTCAAGGCCCCACCGCTCACCAGCAACGTCGTATTGCCGGCATCATCGCTGGAACTTGCTCCCTCGCTCAGTTCAATGGTCCCCGCGTTGGTCAGGCCGTTCTGAAAGTCAACCGTCAGATTCGCCCGCTGGGTGCTGTATGACGGAGCGTTCATCCCGGGGAGTAATCGCAGCACGCCGCCGGCGGTATTGGTGAACGCTCCGGTCAACGCGACCGATGATGAGGCCGTCAATTGGTTGCCACGCTGGAAAATCGCCTCGAACACCCCATGATTGACGACGTCACCACCGATCGAACCGGGCGCGGTGACGGCAACCGTCGAACCGGCCTCGATCTCAAACAATCCGCTGGTGACATCAAGGGTGCTTGAATTCAGCCGCAGCGTCTGGGTCCCCGTGGGGTTGCCGACGGTCAGTGACTGAAGGGAAACGTCGTTGGAGAGCACGACCGAATAGTCCCCTGGCAGGCTGATCGCGACGTCGTCAACCGCCGTGGGCAACTGATCGGAACTC
This sequence comes from Stieleria sedimenti, assembly GCF_025060895.1. Lineage (GTDB taxonomy): Bacteria > Planctomycetota > Planctomycetia > Pirellulales > Pirellulaceae > Stieleria > Stieleria sedimenti. Next base: position 51,425 of record NZ_JANZKV010000216.1, read on the forward strand.
CAGTTCAACGGATCCGACCAGCTACTTCCGTCGCCCCCGCCGTCCCAGTCGACCTGGGCCAGTAGCCGACGATCTTCCAGAAGTTCAAGATGCAGCTGTTTGCGATGTCGGCGTTGCAGTCGTTGACGTCGAGTCTTTCGTTTTCGTCGCGGTGCGTGGAGCATTTTGGGTCTACCGTTCGCTCGCCTGGCCGCCTGGCAGCCCGCCAATCAGAGTCGTACCGTTTTCACGGCGAAATCTGTTGGTCGGCTGGCGAACGGTTTGTGGAAAGCAGTTTGGGGCAATCGCGGAGTGCGTGTACTGGCGTACGTAACAAAGTTTAATGCGATTTCCCGCTCCGATTCGTCCGGGAAGGTTCGGTCTAAATCAAAAAAATTCGACACTTCTTGGTGAACGCCAACACTTCCATCTCTATCCCGAAGGGATTTCAGCAATTAGCCCCGGGTCGCAAAGCGCACCCGGGGAACGCAATACGAACCCCGCCGTTTCCACCGCCCGCCAATCCGCCTTCGGCGGATTGGCGGGCGGTGGAAGGGATTGTTTTTCCATGCTTTCCGATGGTGGCGCTGCGCTTACCACCGGCTAATGGCTTTAACCTCTTCGAGGTGTGAGGTGGCGTTTACCGAGACGTGTCGAAAATTCCGAAAGAAGCCGGTGGGTCCCCAAATGGCGAAATCACGCCGGTCGCAGGAAGGAGGCACGTCGAGCGGAAAAGGGGTCAGGTACGAATGGCGCGGGCTTAAGTGTTGGTGTGCAGGCT
>NZ_JANZKV010000217.1 GCF_025060895.1 Stieleria sedimenti
ACTTTCGCGAGCCGCCGGCCCTCTCTGGCGTTTGCTTGCTGCGCAAACGCCGTCTCTCCCAGAGGGAGAGAATCTAAATCGGTTGCCAAATCCTGCAGTAAAAGAATCGACGTCTCCCGCCTCGCACTCAGCGTAAGGCGGGAGCCTGGGAACAAGTGCGGTGGGCGATCAGCGTTTCGCTTGCGTCGCCAGCGGCAGGCCGTCGCGTTCGACCAACGACAAAATCTCCTGGACCTGCTCCGCGTGCGTGGCGGCGAGATCGTTGGCTTCTTCGATATCGCTGCGGAGGTCATACAATCGCCAATCGGCTTTGCCCGCTCGATCTTTTCGGTAGCGCACCAATTTCCAGGGGCCGCGGCGGATACCGATCGAAGTTTCGCCCTCTTGGCTGGCCCAATACAGGTACTCGTGCTTCTGTTGGGAATCGGTCTTGCCGAGCAATGTCGGTAAATACGAGATGCCATCGATGCCATCGGGCGCTTCGATTCCCGCAATCTCACATGCGGTGGGCAGAAAATCCCAAAACGCTGACGGCAAATCGGATTGAGTGCCGGCGGCAACCTTGCCGGGCCAGCGGGCGATCATCGGGACGCGGATCCCGCCGTCGTGCATCGAACGTTTGTAACCTTTGAGCGGGCCGTTGGAATCAAAGAACTCGTGATCATGGTTGCCTTCTCGGTGGGGGCCATTGTCGGAAGTGAAGATCACGAGCGTGTTGTCGTCGATCGAAAGATCCTTCAACAACTTGAACAGGCGGCCGACATCGGCATCCATGCGGGTGATCATCGCCGCAAACCCTTTTTCCGGATTCGGCCATCGGCGGTCGGCGTAGATGCCATAGTCGGGGACTTCCATGCCGTCCTTCAACACGCGTCCGCCTTCATTGTTCGCATGCGGAATGGTCCAGTGGATGTGCAAGAGAAACGGACTGCGGTAATTGCGTTGAATGAAGTCCAACGCCGCTTCGGTCAGCTTGTCGTGTGAGTACGTTTCTTTTTTCTTCGAGACGCGTCCGCGGGCGTTGGGGGCGTCCATCAGAACGTTTCCGGGCAAGAAGTCTTGCCGATCGTTTTCCCACAGGAACGGCGGATAGTAGTTATGCGCGTTGCTTTGATTCATGTAGCCGTACCAATAATCGAATCCGTTTCGATTGGGGTGGCCTTCGTTGTCGATCTCCGCCGGGGCGTTGACGTTACCCAGTGCCCATTTGCCGACGCCACCGGTTGCGTATCCGGCTTGTTGCATCAATTTGGCGACCGTTTGCTCTCTGCCGGTCAAGGAGAACGGACGATTGCCGGTCAACCCCGTATGGCCGACATGTTGGCCCGTCCAAAGCACCAAACGCGACGGACGGCAAACCGTGTGTCCGGCGTAATGGTCCGTAAAACGCATCCCTTCCGCCGCCATTCGATCCAAGTGGGGCGTTTGGATTTCTTTCTGGCCATAGCTTCCAAGATCGCCGTATCCCAAGTCATCGACCATGATGTAAATGATGTTGGGTCGATCCTCGGCGGCGAGACCGGAGGCGATTGCGACGAAAAAACTAAGCAGGAACGTCAGACTGCGGAAAAGCGTGAGAAGCGGCATCGGTGTCGTGTTGGGGCGGGGGGACGGAAGTGCAGACCCGCAGTATAAAGCCCATCGATCGAACCGTGGGATCAGCTGGCAGCCGATCGGTTCAGTGCCTCATACCGTTACGTGAGTGACCCGACGGGCTAGCGGCCTGTCGATTTAAATGGGATCAGCTGAGTCAACGGTGAGCCGCCGGCCGTAAGGCCTCGGGCGGGCGCCACAATGCGCGGCCGCTCGTATAACGAAA
>NZ_JANZKV010000218.1 GCF_025060895.1 Stieleria sedimenti
TCAGGTACCAATGGCGCGGACATTAGTAAAACGGGATTCAGCAACCGTTGGTGTCTAGCCTTTAGCCCAATACCGCTAAGTTAACATGAATGAGGGGGCCCGGACGCTGGCGCGAACCGGCTGATGTCAAACGAATATCAGCCGTTTGGCGCGAGCCTACGGGCCCTCATCTGAAGAAACGACGCTTAACTTAGCGGTATTGGGCTAATGCCTGCACACCAACACCCTTGAGCGTCAACGACTTCAAATCCGCGCGACCGCCTTGTGGACGGGTGTCGCGGGCGGTGATCGGATCCTGTACATTTGATGGAGGTTTGGCCGGTCCATGGACGTGGAATCCTCGCGCGTCTTGGCGGAACAAACTGATCGGCTGAACTCGATTCGCACGGACAGGATGCAACACAATGGTTTTCGGGTCGTCACCTCCAGCTACTCTGATCGCTTGGTCAGCGAATTTACTTGCCGTTGAAGCAAGTGATTTGACCGTTCCGGCGCTCGTGGGCGCCTTGATTTTGATCGGCATCGCGCTGGTCGTCTTTTTTGTTTTCGCCAGCTATTTCGGCATCTGGGTGCAATCCTGGTTGACCGGGGCCGGAGTAGGCATCGGCGACTTGATCGGAATGACGTTCCGAAAGGTCAATGCACGGTCGATCGTCCGCAGCAAGATCATGGCCGTCCAAGCGGGCTTGGATGACCCGGCGATGACCAGCGAGGCATTGGAGGCCCATTACCTGGCCGGCGGAAACGTGCAACAAGTCGTGCGTGCGGTGATCGCGGCCAAAAAAGCGAAAACGATTTCTTTGACCTTCCGCGAGGCGGCGGCCATCGATTTGGCCGGACGCGATGTCTTGGAATCGGTCAAAACCAGTGTGTACCCCAAAGTGATCGACTGCCCGCCGCGCGGCTCCGTCAAACCGTCGTTGGATGCCGTCGCCAAAGACGGAATCCAATTGAAAGTGCGTGCTCGAGTCACGGTCCGGGCCAACTTGCAGCAATTGATCGGCGGTGCCACCGAGGAAACCATCATCGCACGTGTCGGCGAAGGGATTGTCAGTGCGATCGGCAGCGCGGACAGTCACGCCGCAGTGCTCGAAAACCCCGACGTGATCAGTAAAGCCGTGCTCGCCAAGCGACTTGATTCGCAAACCGCGTTTGAAATCGTTTCGATCGACATCGCAGACATTGATGTCGGGGCCAACATCGGTGCCCGGCTGATGGCGGACCAGGCCGAAGCCGACACGCAAGTCGCCAGGGCACGCGCCGAAGGCAAACGTGCTGCGGCGGCGGCGGAAGAGAAAGAGATGGAAGCCAAGGTCGAAGAAAGCCGTGCCGCACTGGTGATGGCCCAAGCGTCCGTCCCAGAGGCGATGAGCGAAGCGTTCCGAACCGGAAAGCTGCACATCCTGGACTACTACAAATTGCAAAACGTGAGCGCCGACACGGAGATGCGAAAATCGATCGCCTCAACCGGCCAGTCACGCAACAATTCCGACAGAAAGAACGCATGATCGATGCGTTGAATGCGACTGAGAACCACACCCGAGTGAAGCATGGCTGGTGATCTAGAAGACTTTCTCAAACGCGCCGCCGAACGCCGCGCCCAAAAACAACAACAAGCCGGCGGTGGTGGTGCGGGCGGCGGCAGACCGGCAAGGCCGGCGCCGAAACCGCGGCCCAAACCGGAATACACCGAAGCCAGACGGGAACGTCAGGTTCGCCAGCGGTACGAAGAGCCGATCCCGGTGGCGGAACTCGTCGAACCGGTCAATCCGCTTGCCGAACAGCAACGCAAGTTGGCCGAGTCGAAGAAAAAAGCCGCCGAGGCACGTGAGAAGCTGGCGCAGCAACAACGCGACATTCACGAGCCCCAGGAAGTCGATCGCGGAGTCATCTCCATCGCCGGCGGATCACCCGCGGAGCAATTGTTGGATCTGATTCAACGTCCCGGCGGGTTGCAGCAAGCGTTCCTGCTACGAGAAATCCTGGAACGCCCCGAAGACCGCTGGTAAGGCCGGGCGCTGGGTGCAATGCACCGTTGTGGTCCCTCTGGCGATCATTTTCATCAGTGCCTCGATATCCCGAAAGGGATGGCAGCGAGTCGCCGGCGGTCAAGCGCAGCGAACACCGCCGGAAATCCTTTGACGCCAGGCGGGGTTGTTTTTGTTAGCGGCAGAAGGCGAGCGGGCTGTCGATTTAGTCGGGTTCTGCTGAGTCAATGGTGAGCCGCCGGCCGTCAGGCCTCGGGCAGGCGTCGCAGTGCCCGGCCGCTTACGCGTCACGGCTCACAAAATCAGCAGCCCGCGAGCCGTCCGGTCGCACCGTGAAAGACCGGATGGCTCGCGCCCTACCGCTAACGAAAAACACCCCGCTCGGCAACCATCACACTCCATTCAAATCTGGCCGAAGCGTCAGGCGGCCATGCGTTCGTGCATCACCGCGTTTTGTTCTTGCGCGATGACTTCTTCGGCCAGGGCTTGGTAGTCGATCGAACCGTTGCTTTGGGGTGCGTACTGGAAGATCGACTGTCCGAAGCTGGGGGCTTCGGCCAGGCGCACGTTGCGACGGATGCGAGTGTCGAAGAACCGGGCGCCGCGGAAGAACTCGCGGCCGCCTTTGGTGGCTTGAAAGAATTCGTCGATGTCGGTACTGACTTCGGCCGCCAATCGGGTGTTGGAATCGTACATGCAGAGCATGACGCCGGAGAGGCGAAGTTGGTCGTTGAGACGGCGTGAGACGACTTCGATCGTACGCAGTAGTTTGCTGAGGCCGTGCAGGGCGAGGAAGTGGGGTTGCAGCGGAAGGAAGACTTCATTGACCGCCACCAGGGCGTTGACGGTCAGCACACCCAAGCTGGGCGGGCAGTCCAGGATCAGGTAGTCGTATTCGTCGGGGTCGTCGTCGAGTCGGTCACGGAGGATCATTTCTCGACCGACTTCGCCGGCCAATTCCAATTCCGCGGCGGCCAGGTCCAGATTCGAGGGGACGACGCACAGATTGTCGTTGACGCGACGTTTGGCTTCGGAGATCGACGCGTCCCCGCAGAGGATTTCGTACATGCTGGGCTGGTCGTCGACTGCGGTGATGCCGAGGTGCAGCGAGGCGTGGGCCTGGGGGTCCAGATCCATCACGCAGACACGGCGACCGGATTGGGCCAGGGCAGCCGAAAGGTTCACCGAACTGGTGGTTTTTCCAACCCCGCCTTTCTGGTTGATCACAGCGATAGAACGCATGGTTTCATTTCCTTGGGAAATAATCACGTCGATTCGAGCGACGTTTTGGGGGAGGTGTTGACGCCAGAGCCGGGCAGGCTGACCGGGATCGATCAGGCCGCGACTCCGCGGTTCAGGTTCTGTTCGGCTGTGCCCTTGGGTTCCTGTTGAAGCTTCTCAAAGGCAAGCAGAACTTCGTGCAAATCGGAATCGATCACGACGACGTCGTCCGCAAAATCATCCAGCCAGGCGCTGTTGCAGCGTTGGGCGCTGAGCAGCAACCGGGCAAGCATTTTGATGGGGACGGAACTGGTTTTTTTGGGGCCGGTGCCCGCAATTTGATCCAGTTCACGGAGCCATCGGGGATCCGATCGGGGTGGTCGGTGGTACTCTGATGGATCGTCTTCGGACCAGACTCTCCATCCCGCCTGCAATCGCTGATCAAAGTTGCTCATCAATTTCTATGGTCGATCGAAATCCAAAGGTGAGTGGCGTCGGCAAACCGACGGGTATGCGTAACCGGTATCGACTTTGACGGCTGGAGAAGTAAAGGCGAATTAAATGATTTTGCCGGTTATCCCAGTTTCACGGTCGGGGGAGGCGTGTCTGATTCGTGGGGCCCTCAGTTGACAGGTCGGCCACGCGGCGCTATTCTCGCGCGGCGAACACTGGGGGGGAACTCGTTGTGAATTGAGATTCCACCCGGATCGCCCCACGTGGGGATTTTTCCGCTGCGAATGTCAAATGCCGATTTCGGCGTCCGGCAACGCGGCACACCAACGATTCCTGGATCGCCGCCCGTGTTGGTGCTTTGTTGGCACCGGCGTTGTGCGTGGCGTCCGGACCAACACCGAGACCGACTGATCATGGCTGTCGATCTAGAAGCCATCGCCCGACGCGGGCGATGCGATGCATCGAGTCTGAAACTTGCCTTGCCGCTGATTGAGCAGGGCTATGAAGCGCCTTTCTTAGCACGTTACCGTCGCGACGAACTCGGCGGGCTGGACGAAGCGACGCTGTGGAATCTCAAAGCGGCCGTCGATGCGGAGAAGTCTCTGGCCGATTATCGCGACGAGTTGCACGAATTGTGGCTGTCCACCCCGCTAGCCGATCCGGCCATCGGGGACGCGATTCGCAAAAGCGGCTCTAATCGAACGCTGCAACGGCTCGGTAAACGGCTGCGCCAAGAAACCGCCGCCGGAATCGACACCGACGCCAATCGGTTGGCCGTGCGGATGCTCAATCCCCAAAAAGGCGATCCGTCCGATCCCGCCGCGGTCGCCGAAACACTGGAATCGATCTCCGATGCCGCCGCGGCCGTCGAAGGGCTGCCGAAGGCGATTCCCGGCCGACTGGCCGGTGACCCACGCGTGATCAGCGCCGCGGTGCGTTGGCTGAGCCGAAACGCAAAACTGCACATCTCCGATGTGCACGATCCCCACATTGCGGCGGCGGAAAATGAGCAGGCCCAAGCCGCCAAGGCCGCCAAAGCCGACGCCAAGGCCGCCAACGCGGAAGCCAGGGCCGCCAAAGCGAGCGAGGCAGCCGAGGAGAGCAGTGCAGAGGCAGCCGCACCAACGACCGACGCCGCCGAGGCGGCGACGACACAGGCTCCTGGCGAACAGACTCCTGGCGAACAGGCTCTTGGCGAACAGACTCCTGCTCCCGAGGCGGCGACTCGGCAAGCTGAAACGCCCGCTCCTGCCGAAGCCTCTCCGGCTGAAGCCGCTGATGCAGGTTCGGCAGAACCTTCGACTGAAGCGGAATCGCCGGCCGCTGAGCCCGAAGCGGCGGCAGCAGCCGAAGCGGTGAGCGAGACCTCCGAGTCGGCTGACGGAAACGCACAATCCAGCCAGGGCGAACCCGCCCAGGCCGACGGCGAACCGCCGGTACCCGCCGAAGCCAGTGCACCCGCCGAAGCCAGTGCACCCGCCGAAGCCAGTGCACCCGCCGAAGCCAGTGCACCCGCCGAAGCCAGTGCACCCGCCGAAGCCAGTCCGCCCGCCGAAGCCAGTCCGCCCGCCGAAGCCAGTCCGCCTGCGGAATCGGATCTGCCGGGGTTCAAGCCGGATCCGGACGAGAAACCGGCGGGCAAGAAATCGAAGGCGAAAGCATCGACGCCGAAAAAACAGAAGAAAATCTCGCCCCGCCAGCGTCGCCGTCGGTGGTTGGTCAGCGTCCTGAAGCCCTTGGAAGGGAAGCGGATGCCGGCGACCAAGTTGAGCGCCTTTCAAGTCGTCATGCTCGGTCGCGCGTTGCGAAGCCAGGTCGCGGTGTGTGCGTTTGAGTATGACGCGGCGAAGTTGGTCGGTGAAATCAAGCGAGCGGTGGTTGCATTGAACCCGGGGTTGGAATCCACCTTGGGTGACGTGGTGATGCAGCACGAAGCCGACATCCGCGAGGCCGCCGAGGCGGCTTGGTGGGATGAACTTCATGAGCGCGCGTCGGCACGGTTGGTCAGCGTCGTGGCGGACCATTTGCGACGTCAGGTCAATCGCGGCCCCGTCGAAGCGAAGGTCGTGATGTCGATCGATGCCGTCGGGCCGAAGACCGCCGCGACGGCCATCGTGTCATCCGACGGCCGCGTGCTGCACGGCGAAGATCTGCCCTGTCAGTTGTCCGGAAGTGTGCGTGGGCAAACCGTCGCCAAGATGGGCGAGTTGATCCATCACTACCACGTCGATCTGGTCGTCGTCAGCAACGGGCCGGCTCGACGCGCCTGCCTCATCGCGCTGGGAGACTTGATCGCACAAAGCCCCGATCACTCGGTTCGCTGGACGGTCGCCGATCGCTCCGGCGCGGATACCTATGCCAGCAGTGACGTGGCCAATTCCGAAATGCGGTCGACGCCGAGGCGTTTCCGTGCCGCGGCCTGGATCGCGTTTTCCGTTTTGCATCCGCCCCAAGCCTACGCAAAAGTCGATCCCCTGCGACTGCGACTGGCGTCGTTCCAAAGTGAATTGTCCGAAGACGCGTTGTCGATTTCATTGGGGCATATCATGTCCAGTGGCGCGTCACGCGGCGGCGTGGATAGCAACGCCGCGCCGTTGGGTTGGTTGCAGCAACTGCCCGGCATGAACCCCGACGTGGCATGCTCGTTGATCACGCGACGCGAACAAAATCTGCTGCGTTCACGCCAGGAACTGCTGGAACTGGACGGCTGGGAATCGGTCGTCCAGACCCGTCAGGCGATTCCGTTCCTGCGGGTTTTCGAAAGCGACGAAGTGCTCGACGGGACCTTGATCCATCCGGACGACTATGGGTTGGCCAAAAAACTGGCGACGGCGCTCGAAATCGAATTGCCTCCGCCGGCTCCCCCGGGATACGAAGCCCCCAGCTACGAAAAACTGGCCGATCTGGCTGAGCCCAAATTGGTCGACGCGACCCAGCCCAAGCAACCGGCTCCGGTCGAAGATTTTGATCATGCCGGCGAAAAGGCGGGCGAATTCAAGATCGGTGACGATACCGAATCGTCGGATCCCGCGGTCGCAACGGAGTCAGACGAGTCACCCGCTGCGGAAACAGCTGCCGAGAACGTCAGTGAAATCGCGTCCGCTGAGCAGGTTGCCGATGCCGAGCCAGACGCCGCGGCTTCCGATTCGACGTCGGCGGATGAGGCGGACGCTGTCCAGAATTCTGAAGGTCAGGATGCCGAGTCCAAGACGCCCGACGGCGAGGTTGCGGCCACGGCCGAGTCGACCGGTCCCGGGCCGGAGAACTCCAGTCCCGAACCGATCAAGCGTCCCGTTCCCGAACGTGCCAAGATCGACAAGTGCATCAAGGAATGGCAGGTCGGACGGCACCGCGTGAACCAATTGGTCGGGTGGCTCTGTGATCCGTTTGGTGAAACGGCGATCAGCAATGACCCGCCCGGCGTGCTCGACACGATGCCCACACTGAAGACGCTCAAGCCGGGCGACCAGGTCGTCGGCGTCGTCGTCGGGGTGATGAGTTTTGGCGTGTTTGTCGAATTGGCGCCCGACTGCAGCGGACTGATTCACGTCAGTCGTTTGAGCGACGGATACGTGGAAGATCTCAACGAAGCGATTCAGGTCGGTGATGTGGTCACCGCGTGGGTCACCGGGATCGACGAAAAACGACGCCGCGTCGGCTTGAGTGCGCTTTCGCCCCAGCAGGAAGAGCGGCTGGAGAAAGAAAGACACAATCGCGAAGCTGGCGGTGGTCGTGGCGGTTACCGACGCGATGCCCGTTCGGGCGGCGGCCAGGGACGACAGGGTGCCGGGCGCTCCGGCGGCGGACAAGGTCAACGCAGCGGCCAGCCACAACCGGCCGCTCAAGGTGCCGGAACGGCACGCGGTGACCAACCGGCCGGCGGACGTGGCGGACAGGGACGTGGAGGCCAAGGTCGTGGCGGACAGGGACGCGGCGGACAGGGACGCGGAGGCCAAGGTCGTGGCGGACAGGGACGCGGCGGACGAGGCGCTCAGGGGGGCCGCGGTGGTCGTGACTCGCGAAAACCACGGCAGCCCGAATCCTATCGCGTGGTCGCCAAGCCCGAAGCAAAACCGCTCACCGATGCGATGCAAAAGGGTGACGAACCGCTGCGTTCGTTCGGCGATCTGTTGCAGTTCTATTCCAAGCAGGAAGACACGCCCGCGGCAAAGGAGTCCAAACCCAAGTCGGACGCTGCAAAGTCGGACACTGCTAAGCCGGACACTACGAAGACTGAAACCGCTGCTACCGAATCGGCCAAACCGGTCGAGCAAGTGCCGGCGGCGACCCCACCGGCACCGGTTCAAGCGGCCGTCGGCGGTGAAGCCGGGCAACGCGACTCATCCGGTCAAGCTGCCGGCCCCAGTGACGCGGGGGCCGAGAAGCCAGCGGAGGCGTCGGAATGAAGGACGATTTTCAATCCCGTCTGGAATCGGCGATCCAACGGGGGCAGCGGCGACGCGATCATTCGGCCAGCGAAGCGAAACGCAAGGAGTTGACCGAGGAGGAGTTGAAGCGGCTGCACACGTCCTATCGGCTCTCGCTGTCCGAGCGAATCGAAGTGAAGATGCGGAGCATCATCGATGCCTTTCCGGGGTTTCGTCAGGAAGCCCTGTTCGGCGAAGTCGGTTGGGGAACGGCGTGTTATCGCGATGATCTGAGAATCAAAAGCGGACGTCGATCCAACGCCTACAGCCGATTCGAAATGGTCATCCGTCCCTACAGCGATCTGCGTGTGTTGGATCTGAAGGGCAAAGCGACCGTCGAAAATCGCGAGATCTTCAACCGGTCGCTGTTCCGCAACATCGAGGAAGTCGATGTCGAAGAATTCGAAGACGTGATCGACGCGTGGACGATCGAATATGCCGAGCAATACGCGGCCAGGTCGGCGTAGAACGAAGTTCAGTTCCAGGTTGCAAGCTCCCCGTTCCAAGAATCAAGTTGAACGTTCATCAACTCAATCACGTGGCACTGCACGTCGCCGATGTCCCGGTCAGTGTGGCGTTTTATCGGGACGTTTTGTGTTTGCCGGCGATGGATCGACCGGCGTTCGATTTTCCCGGTGCCTGGTTTCGCTTGGGTGTCGATCAAGAACTGCATTTGATCGGCGACCGTGATCAACCGGTGCATTCAAGTCATCGTGGAACGCACTTGGCCCTGATCGTCGATGATTTGGATGATTGGGAAAAACACCTGGATGCCCATCAGGCGACTCGGCTTCCCCGCCGGATCCGACCCGACGGTGCCCAACAGACCTTCGTGCAAGATCCTGACGGACACTGGATCGAGCTTTGTGTCCCGGAAAAATAATGCCAGGTGTGTCGGCGGTTGGCAGAAAAATGGGGGGCAAAAAATGGTCGGTGGAAAACGAGAAGCAGACAGGGAAATGGGTGACAAGAAAATAGAGGTTGCCCATGGTAGAAACTGCCGACTGCAACCCTAAAACGCTTCCAACCGTTCGGCGAGTTTGATGTGGCCTCCTTGTCGGGCGAAGTAGGCGGCGGATTCTCCGTCGATATCGACCATGTCTTTCTTGGCGCCTCGCTTGAGCAACACCTCCACGACTTCGGCTTGTCCTTCGGCAGCGGCCATCATCAGCGCGGTCCAGTGTTCGCCGTTGTCGACGGCGTTGATGTCCGCGCCGGCGTCGAGCAGGATTTCGACCGTGGTCGGTGCGGGGCCGCTGGCGGCGTGAATCAGCGGCGTCTTTCCGGTCCGGTCGCGGGAATCGATCGTGGCGTTGTGCTTGATCAGTAACTTGACGATGGCGTCGTGACCGTTGTAGGCCGCCATGGCAAGCGGCGTCAGTCCGTTGGCATCGGCTTCGTTGACATCCATGCCGCTTTCCAAGCAGAGTTCGACGACGCGCAGTTTGCCGTCGTGGGCGGCCACCCGAAAGGCTTCGGGGCTGTACAACGTATTCGGGGTGGCCTCCGGCTCGGACGCGGTCGTCGATTCGGTTTCCGCAGCCGGTTGAGATTCGATGGCGTCGCTGTCTGTTGTGTCGCCTGCGGCGGGATCGCCCGGTTCGATTGCGGTTTCGGCTTGGAGGTCGGTGTCCGTACCGGAATCCGGGGTTTCACCGTTGCAGCCGACCGTCAACAGCAGGGCGGCGAGACAAAGTGTGGTGGCCAGAACGTGGAGAAAAGAGGTCGAACGGGTGGGCATGATGAGCGATCAAAATCGGGCGTTGGGGTGATGTGACCGGTTGTGTCAACGGTCTCGCGATCCTGTTGGTGGTCACGGAGGCGAAATCGCTTCCGCGGTCTTCAGTATCTCACATTTCTTCACGGAGGAGCGATCCGATGGCAAAGTTTTACGTTCAGTGTGGTCAGACGGAACTGGTACTCAACAGCGACACGGCGGATTCGGCGGCCTTGGCGATGATCGATCGCATTCTCGGGCCGCATTTGTGGATCTATGATGATCCCGGGTTGAGCGAATTGGAGTGCTGCCAGCATTTGATGTTGGAAGCGCTGTTGCATCTTCCCACCGAGATTGCGGTCAGCGAGCAGGGGTTTGACCGCGACGATGCCGTGACGATCTCGGTCCCGGAGACGATTCATTGCTGGCATGCGTTGATGATCGGAATGCGGCGGTTGTTTCACGAAGCCGGGCTGGACCGCAGCGTCGCGGTGCTCGCCGGTGCCGAGGCGATCGATCGCGTGGTCTCGTCGCCTCGATTGCCCCGTTAGGCAACTCTGCGACGCCTTTTTTAGCGGTAGGGCGCGAGCGGGCTGTCGTTTTTGTGAGCCGCGACGCGTAAGCGGCCGGGCACTGCGACGCCGCCCGATGCCTCACGGCCAGCGGCTCACCATTGACTCAGCAGATCCCGACTAAATCGACAGCCCGCGAGCCCTCCGGTGTTGTGGCAGAGAGGAAGAACCGGAGGGCTCGCGCCCTGCCGCTAAAACCTCAAGCAATCGAGTTCGGGATTCCGGTGGTGCGCCAAGGCGACCACCGGCTACTTGCTGCAACCCCTCTCGGGGTCAAA
>NZ_JANZKV010000219.1 GCF_025060895.1 Stieleria sedimenti
ACAAACATAGAAAACGTTAGGGTCAGCAAATCTCAAATCTCAAATCGAACAGCTGACAGCTAAACGCTAACCTACCCGCCGAAGCCGAGCGTCCGTTTCCAGGCGACGGATTGTTGTTCTCGGCCGAGTTCGTCGGTGATCGCATCCCATTGCGTGGCGGCATCGGCGAGCGCCTCGGCAGCGCTTTGTTCTCCGGCCAAACAGCGCAGGACTTGCCGATCCAGCACGGCGTAATAGCGATCGGCGCCGGGCAGAATCAGTCCACGCGTGACTTGCAGCGTCTGCAACCGCTCGGCGAGCCAACGCATATACGGGCTACCCGAAGGCGACGAGTCGTTTCCCGGAGTGGTTCGCGTTTGCGAGAACAGTCCGATTTGCTGCCGCACCGTCGAGATCCGTTCACCGCCGGAGAGCCAACCGATGAATTGTTTCGAAGCGCTGGTCTGACGGCACCCGCTGCTGAGACAAGCGAGCGGCGTTTGCGGCCCCAGCCACAACTGATCGGTTTCTGTTTCTCGCGGACAGTCAAACACACTGACTTCGAATTCTTCGCGACCGTCTGCAGTTCGCTGATCGGACTCCGCGGCGTTGACGGCATCGGGGACTTCATAGCCGATGCCGCCGGCCAGTTCACCGCGACGGATGGCGTGCCAGATCTGGCCGGGCGTCATCGCGGTGGCGGGGTATTGTTTTGCGGTCGCGGCAAGTTGTTCCAGCGCGGCAACGTAGTCTTCGGAGTCGATCTCAGGCTTCATCGTCGTGCGGTTGAACAACCAGCGACGCGTGAACGAGGACGCGCAACGATTGAGAAACGAGGATCCGGCCCAGCCGGGGGCCAGCGGTTCGGCGGCCTTCCCGTCGAGCTGCTCAACCCAATCGTGGTAGGCGGCCCAGGAATCACATTGAACGTCCGAATCGAGCGCCAACAGGGCCAGTACTTTGGCGCCGACGGCGATGCCCCAGGTGTTTCCGCCGTAATCCCCCAATCCGTTGATCACGGCGGGGAACGGTTTTCCATACCGGGTCTGATAATCCTTCAGCAGCTCATCACTGAATCGGACCGCCGCGTCCTGCGCCCTGATCTCGCCGAGATAGCTTTGCGGCGCGATCGCGACGTCGGCAAGCAGCATCTGAGTCGCGAAATCGGTCGCCCGACTTTTCCCCGTTGCCGCGTCGGGCGAAGCAGACGCAGCCGGTTCGTCGGACACGGGGCCGGCAAACACAGAGCCGTCGAACACCTCGATTTTGAGCGGCTGGTCTTGCGTCATCGACCAGGCCACCCGGATCGACTCGGCAACCGATGGGCCGTCGGCGGATTGGCCTTCTTCGAGCTGGCTGTCGGCGAGCAAACTGCCCGCGATCAGGATGCGAAGCGGCACATCCGAGCGAGCCTGCTGGGCCGATGAGGTTGCGCTGTCAGCCCCCGTGTCGGTGGATCGGATGCCGGAGTCACCGCAACCGGCCAGCATCGAGGCTGCGAGCATCGAGACCGCCGTGCGGCGATCGATTTGACGGGAGCGGAAGTCACGAGACATGGCGGCTGGCCGCGAGGGAAGCGGCATTTCTCGGTAATCGGGCGTGCGTGCGAGACATTTTGACAAAACCATTCCCGTCAGTAGACGATGGAAATTACAGTTTGCCGGCGGCGCGATAACATACGCAGCACCCCGGGATCGGGTTCGGCAGGAAAGTTTCATTTCTAGTAGGCGCATCATGAGTCATTATTTGGGAATCGACATCGGCACCAGCGGCACCAAGACGCTCTTGATCGACGAGAGCGGAAAAGTCATTGCGGAAGCCGATGCGACGTATCCGATGGAGCAACCGAGGCCGGGTTGGACGCAACAGGACCCGGAGGACTGGTGGAAAGCAACGGTCAAAACGGTGCGGGCGGTGATGCGGTCCTCCGGTTGCAAACCGGCCGACGTCAAAGCGATCGGGTTGAGCGGCCAGATGCACGGCAGCGTCTTTTTGGACCGCGACGACAACGTCATCCGCCCGGCGCTGCTGTGGAATGACCAGCGAACGGCGGCCGAGTGTGACGAAATCACTTCCGCCGCCGGTGGACGCAAACGCTTGATCAAACTGGTCGCCAATCCCGCCCTGACGGGTTTCCAAGCGCCCAAGGTGTTGTGGCTGCGGAACAACGAGAAACGACACTTTGATGCCTTGGCCAAAGTCCTGTTGCCCAAGGACGAGATCCGGCGACGTTTGATCGGGGACTACGTGACCGAAGTCAGTGATGCCAGCGGCACGCTGTTCTTGGACGTCGTCCATCGAAAATGGTCCGCCCCGCTGCTTTCCAAACTCGGGCTCGATGCCGATCTGTTGCCCCGGGTGGTGGAGAGCCATGAAGTGACCGGGACGTTGACCAAGGCGGCCGCCAAGACGCTGGGGCTGACCACCGATTGCAAGGTGGTCGGTGGCGCGGGCGACTGTGCCGCCGGCGCGGTCGGCAACGGTGTCGTTAAGAAAGGTGTGCTCAGCACGTCGATCGGAACCAGCGGCGTGATGTTTGTCCACAGCGACGAGCCACAATACGACGCGGCCGGACGCCTGCACACCTTTTGCCATGCCGTCGACGGCGCCTGGCACATGATGGGCGTCAACTTGACCAGCGGCGGATCGCTGCAGTGGTGGGTCGAATCGGTGCTGCAAGGGCTGGCCGGGATGGGCGGCAGCGACGTTTATCAGGCCGCGACCGCCGAAGCGCAAGCCTGCCCCGCCGGCAGCAACGGGTTGTTGTTCCTGCCCTACTTGAACGGGGAACGCACGCCGCACGCCGACCCACATGCGCGTGGCGCGTTCGTCGGATTGAATTTAACGCACACCCGAGGTTCGATGACCCGCAGCGTGATGGAAGGCATCACGTTTGCGCTGCGGGACAGCCTGGAAATCATCACCTCGTTGGATGTCCCCGTCCGTGAAATCCGGGCCTCCGGTGGCGGCAGCAAAAACCCGTTCTGGCGGCAAATGCAAGCCGACGTGTTCGGCAAAAAAATCACGACACTGAAAGTGGAACAGGGACCGGCCTATGGCGTCGCGCTGTTGGCCGCCGTCGGCGACGGGGCCTACAAGAACATTCAATTGGCGTGCAAAGCGACCATCGAAGTCGCCGAGCAAACGCCCGCCGATCGAAAATCCGTCAAGGCCTACAATGACTTGTTCCCCGTCTACCGAAAACTTTACAACGACCTGAAGGACTCGATGCAGACGCTGGCCGGACTTCAACAGTAATCATGCAACACGTCGAACTGACCATCACCGACCACGTCGCCACGCTGGCACTCAAGCGGCCGGACGTGTGCAATGCACTCGATTCGGCATTGATCGCCGACCTCAGTCTGGCGCTGTCGGATGTGCACCAGGAACGCCGCGTCGGCGCGGTGCTGATCACCGGCAAAGGCGACCATTTTTGCAGCGGCGTCGATCTCAAAGCGTTCGCCAAAGTCGCCGAACTGGAACCGATCGACGCCCAGGTCAAATGGTTTGAACTCTGGCGCGAGCTGACCGAATTGTGCGAGACGATCTTGCGTTTCCCCAAACCCGTGATCGCCGCGGTCGATGGCCAAGCGATCGGCGCCGGGCTGGCCATCGCCCTGGCCGCGGACATGATCGTGATGTCCGACCGTGCGGAACTGACGGCCAATGCGGCCGAACGGGGACTGATCGGCGGATTGACCGCACCGCTGCTGTCCTTCCGTTTCGGCGCGGCCATCGCCGCACGGATGCTGTTGACCGGCGCGCCGATCGATGCCGCCGAAGCGTATCGATTGGGAATGTGCTGCGAAGTCATCCCGGCCAGCCAAATCTGGATCGCGGCGACCGCCTGGGCCAAACGCTGCGGCGCGGCGCCTCGGGAATCGTTGCAGGCGACCAAGCGGATGCTCAATGAAAGTATCGGGGAGACCTTGCTGACCAATTTGACCAACGGTGCCGCGACCGGGGCGACGGTGTGCAACACCGAATCGGCGGCCGAGGGCATTCGAGCGTTCGTCGAAAAACGGATTCCCCAGTGGCCCTGAGCGTCGACGAAATTGCCAGCCACGCGATCAGCCTGGACAACCCGGTCGAACGGGAAGTCTATCTGGCCGCGGCTTGCGGAGCGGATCAATCGCTGCGAAAGCGGGTCGATTCGCTACTGGCCGCACTGGAGTCCGCCGACGACGCCAGCTTTCTCGCTTCGGGGCTGTTCGGCGGCGATCGATCGGCGGACCTGCCGGAAGACTTGGCCGAAGACGGCAGCGCTGAAACCGGCAACACCTCGAACGATTCCGCGGACCGGTTTGAACTGCGAAGCAAGCACGCCGTCGGCGGTTTGGGCGAAGTCTGGGTGGCCTGGGACCGGCAGCTCGGTCGCGAAGTGGCGCTGAAACAAATGCGTCCGGAGTGGTCCGGAAATTTTAATGCCGCCGCACGGTTTCGACGCGAAGCTGAAATCACGGGCTTTTTGGAACACCCCGGCGTCGTCCCGATTTACGCCCTCGGTCAGCAAGCCGACCGGCGACCGTTTTACGCGATGCAATTCATCCGCGGGCGAACACTGCAACAGGTCGTCGAAGAACAGCTGCGTCGACCGCTGACACCACCGGCGCTGGCCTCCCAAGATCGATCGCCACGCTGGTACGACACCGCATCGCTACGCAAAATCCTCGATCACTTTGTCGATGTGTGCCAGACGATCGACTACGCCCACTCGCGACAAGTCGTCCATCGCGATTTGAAACCCGCCAACATCATGTTGGGGACCTATGGGCGAACACTGGTCGTCGATTGGGGGCTCGCCAAATGGTTGGACCCCTCGGTGCGCCCCAGCGATTCACCGGGCACCGAAAAAGAGATCGACCAGCAGATCGATGCGACGCTGTCTCTGGCCAACCAAAATGATTCCTCCGTCGATGAAACCTGCCAGGGCACCACGCTCGGCACGCCCCGGTACATGAGTCCGGAGCAGGCGGCCGGGAAGATCGACCAGATCGGACCGGCCGCGGACATTTATTGCTTGGGAGCGACACTGTATTTCATCCTGACCGGCCAGGCGCCGCACGCCGGCGAAGCGGATCTGCAGTCGACGTTCAATCGAATCATCGAAGGCCGATTTGATCCGCCGATCAAGGTTCGGCACGAGATCCCCGGGCCCCTTCAAGCCATCATCATGAAAGCGATGGCCACGCGGATGTTCGATCGCTACGCCTCCGCCGGCGATCTCGCCGAAGACGTACAAAAGTATCTGACCGATCAACCGATCAGCGTGTTCACCGATCCGCCGATCGAACGGACGTTGCGTTGGGCACGCAATCATCGCGCCTGGACCGCGGCACTGGCGGTCGGTTTGCTGCTGACGTTTTTCGGCACGATCGCCGGTTTGATGGTGCGGGGCGAGATGAATCGCCGCGCGATGGAAACGGCACGCATTGAAACCGAAAAAGAACGCGAGATCCGCTTTCAAGAAGAGACGCGGCGGTTGGAGGCGGTGGCGG
The DNA here is from genome assembly GCF_025060895.1 of Stieleria sedimenti. Classification (GTDB taxonomy): domain Bacteria; phylum Planctomycetota; class Planctomycetia; order Pirellulales; family Pirellulaceae; genus Stieleria; species Stieleria sedimenti. The sequence continues at coordinate 5,481 of NZ_JANZKV010000219.1, forward strand.
CGTCCGGCGCCGCGATCCAACGCAGCGAAGCGGCGCTGGCGGAAAGCCGTTATGCCGACGCCGCCGCACTGATCGGTGTCGCCATCGATCGAATGGAAAACCAGGACTCGCTGGTCGGGCAACGCGAATCCTTGATCATGCGGCGTGATCGGCTGCGGCGTCTGGGTCAGTTTCATGCGTTGGAACGCGAAGGCGAAGATCTGAAGCACCTGTCGCGTTCCACCGAAGCGGCGGTCTTGCTGCAAGCGTCCTTGGATGAACTAGGGTTTTGGGAAAGCGATACCTGGTGGGACGACATGCCGGATGATGATCTGTCCGCACTGCAACGGGATCGACTCCGTTGGAAGGTCTATCGTGTCCTGACCACTCTCAACGCGTTGTACGTCACCAAAATGGTTGTCGCGATGGGTAGCGATCCCGATGGCGGATCGCCGAGTACGTTGAAGATGATCCGCAGCTATCTGTCGTCGAGTATCGGCAAACGGGAAGCGCGGGCGGCGCTGGAACTGAGCAAACGGATCGAAACGTTTCGCGGCTGCGAAGCGGCACGTTGGTTGGGCAGCATCGCCTCGTTCCGGCTCAACGGCGGCAAACGTGTGGAGCCGGCCGAACTGGGGCCGCCCCGAAATCCAGCCGATGGTCTCTCGTTGGCCATTTTCAGCTTGATCGCGAGCGTCGATGCCAACTACCGCTCGTGGTTCAAAAACTACGGCGACACGTTCATGGAGCCGACCGACGATGATCCCGCCGACCGCGCGATCGACGTCGCGTTGGAGTCGCTGCGCCGCGTGAGCGACAGGGCACCGGACGATAGCCGGGTTCACCTAACCATTGCCCAGGCGTACTACTTGAAGGCACAGCGGGCCGAGTCGAACGACGATTTTGAAACGGCGCTGGAGTACTATGAACTGGCACGCGGCGAATACGGACGCTGCATGGCGATCCGCCCGGGTGCCGCCTTCGTTGTCGCCGATCGCTCCACCGTCGCGCTCCGCCAAGCCGTCTTGATGCGTGATCATCCGAACTCCAACCCCAACCACCGGCGCCGCTCCAAAGAACTTCTACGGACCAGCTTTCGCGACGCCAGCCAGGCCAAGCGACTCGCGCCGGACGCGCATTGGGTTGACTGGCACGTCGGCGCGACGGCCGTCGAACTCGGGCAGACCGACACGGCGATCGAAGCGTTTTTCCGAGCCGTCGAAACCGGACTGGACCTGCAAGACACGCTGGATGGTCCGTTGGTGCGACTGGATGATCTCCGCGGACGCGCCCAAGCGATTGAATTCGCTTACCAGGGTTCCGACCGCATCACCAACCTGACCGGCCCGGATCGCGCCGCCAGTCGCCGCGCGTCCCTGATCGCATCGCTGGAGTACTCGCGCGGTAATCGAGAGCCCGCGCGGATCTGGTCGGCCAAAGCGATCGAGTTAGATCGTGACAACTCACGCGCCCACCAGATCGCCGGTTGGTGCGCGCTGCATGACCAGGCATGGGAAGCGGCAAAGCGACATTTTGAAAACGCGATTCGTCTGTCACCGGACGACGCCGTTTCGCTGATCGGTGCCGCACGAGTCGCCGAACAAATCGACGCTCAGGAATCGAGTCACAGCGGGCGTCTTGAGCAATCCGACACGTGGTACCGTTCGGCCATCGACGCCGCCGTTTCCCAGCGACACCGTTCGACCGCCTGGTTCGGATTGGCCAAACAGGCACTGCGACGGGGATCGCTCGACGAGGCGCTCGCGGCGATCGGGTCCGCCCGAACCCTCGACCCGGCTTGCGACGTTTCCCAGTTCATGGATCTGTCGCGTGCCGAGGCAAGACGCTTGCTATTGCGTGCCCGGGCGTCCGACGAGCGCGAGAAACAGGCGTCGCTTGATCAAATCAAGGCGCTCAAAGGATTTGTGGACCAAATCGCGGCGATGCCAATCGCCTCGGTCAACCAAATCGTCGACTCGGCAAGCGGTCGGCCGCCGCTATCGTTGCCGCTGCTCGGCGGCGATTTCGAGTTGCCCCTGGAAACCTATTGGCGACTTGAATCCGCCAGCCCGTCCGGCGACTCCGACGAACCGATGCTCGGCGGCAGCCCTCCCTTGGCCGTCGTGGCCGATGATGCATCATCGAACAATGCGTGTTTGGCGATTCGCCGCGCCGAGCGTGAGCGGTCCACCGGCAGTTGGGCGTTGTCCCAAACCATTCCCGCAACAATGGGACGGAAATATCGTGTCGCGGCCCTGGTGCAATCAAACGACGCAGACCGTCAAACGTCTCAACTTGTGGTGCGTCACGCTGGAGCCGAACTGGTTCGTTTGGAATTGGCGGGCGAACGAGACACATGGACGCGACGGGCCGGCGAGTTTTCGATTCCGCGCGCAGACACGTCGATCGATCCGCTAGAAATCCGCATCGAAATCGCCGACCCGGGATTTGGAAGTGTCCTGTTGGATGAAATAAAAGTGACGCGGATCGAGTGATGCACTTCGTGGGTCTCGACGCAGCTGAAGTCACCCTCCCTCTGGACGTCGATTCGTTTGCTGCAGCTTTTGGCAACCCATTTAGTTTCTCTCCCTCGGGGAGAGACGGCGTTTGCGCAGCAAGCAAACGCCAGAGAGGG
>NZ_JANZKV010000022.1 GCF_025060895.1 Stieleria sedimenti
GGACAACGGCTACGAGTTGCGACGTGACTGGCAATTCGACCCCCAAAACCGAGACTACAGTCGTTTCGAAAACGAAATCGCTTCCGTCATTTCAGCTGCGCCCGAGTTCCCGGATTCTAACGCCTTGGCGATCGTTACGGACTCCAGCTTCATGACTGTCGGATTTGCTCTCCACAGATTCGAAGACATCGATACGTCTGACGATGAAGAGCTGTGGATTGTCGATGAATGGGGCGATTGGAATGACGACTGGCAACTCGATCCCGCGTACAGGTGGATTTTGGCATATGGCTACCATGATCAACTCGAAGGTGAAGAACACAGCGACTTCTGCGATCGCATACGCAAGGCATTTCAGTCCGTACTGAAGTGTTTCTCTAGCACCAAGGACATTCTGCTGATCTATATCGGCGGTGATGATATTGGACACCAGTGGTCTGCTGAGTGCATGGATGAAAAGTTTGCCACTCGAATGTTGGAATGGATATAACGGCACCTAACCAAAAAATGCACCCGAGTCGCGAAGTCGGGCGTTTTGACAATTGAGAATCTCTTGTCGCGACCGGGTGATTTTGGACGTTGAACTTAATCGAATTGCTTTCCGCTGCGTCGGTTGATGTGCGGTTGCGGTGGGCTGAGTCCAGCGTGGGACTCCGGCCCGTAGGCTGACGCCAGATTCTTGAATCCTCTGGCCGTAGGTCGTCAGCGTTTTGGTGCGATAGCCGTCCTGATCTCCTGTGGCCCACCCGAGTGATCCACCGGCGCATGACTCCCCCGCCACTCGCGTCGTGTGGTCCGAGCGTGTTTTTCTTTGACTAAGAGACGAGTCCGATCGAACACACGACGCGCCGATCCTTTGGAGTCGAGCGTCTTCGAGTTTCTGAATTGCGCCCATGAGATCAAAACGCGGTCAGCACCGCGACGCTGATGAACTGCGTGCAAGTGATTGGTGAATCGGACGGCCTGCGGGGGAGCTCACCGGTCGAGGTGACCCGACGCCGTTGGACTGTGATTCCGGGTTGGTCTGCGAGCACTGCGGCAGCGAATCGTTGACGCTTATCGATGAGATCGACAAGCCGTCGTGGGCGGATCTCTTTCGGCCAAGCAATAAAGCTTGTTCGGACTGGTACCGCGAGTCATTGGCTCTTGATGATCGTCGCTTTTGGGACGCTGCGATGGGTGAAGGTTTTTCGCACTTGGTACGACTGGTACCTAAAAAGTGAAGAAGAAAGTGCAAAGGCGATAGTGGCCGAAGCGGACCGGCCTGCTGATGCCCAGCTCGAGTTCGCCTGGGACTAAAACGCTGGCACCCTCCGCCAAGATCCGCTCTAATCGAGACCCATCACCGGCCCACGTGAAGGCCGACAAAGTTCAACGCCCGATCTATCCCCGTTCCTCCTGAACGCGGATAGATCGCAATTCGTTTTCGTTCCCCGACTAAGTCATGCTCGAAATTCGCGACCTTTTTGTCGTGCTTGTCATCGCATTCTGTGCGTGTGCGGGAATCCCTGTCGCTCGCATGAATCGCCGAGATCAACCACGCGGCGCCGCCATCATGCTCATGGCTGCCATTGCACTTGCGTTCGGCTTTGCAATTACGAACTTCGGTTTTGGGGCCTATGCAATCATCGGTGCGTTTGCCGTATCATTCCTGATGACACTCGGCTACTTCAATGCGAGACGACGACTTTTGGACCAACCGGGCGACAGTGGCGACAAATAGTCTCCCGACGAATCCACCCGTAGACGCGGACGCATCTTCGAATTCATGACCGTAGCGGAATACACAGCGGTATGTGCCCGATGCCAACGCCGCCTTGGGTGGCGGATGGCGGGTGCGATCGCCGTGATGTTCGTTGCGCTGGGCATCACCAGTCTTTTTCGCTTGGCCAATCCCAACTTGGCTGACATCCTTGCTCCTGTCGTAATGTTCTTTGTTGGATTTCCTCTGATGCTCCTTGGCTTTTATCACGCAGATCGAACCTATCTCAAATACCCGCAGTTGATCTGCCCATACTGCCAAGGCAATCTTTCCCGTTCGAGATCTGTTGTCATTGCGACTGGGAACTGCCCGTCGTGTGGACGTCGCGTGTTGGCTGACGATGCGATTGGAAACTGATTGCTCATTCAACCGCACTACGAAGATGCGGGGAACCAAACGATGCAACCGAGCGGCGAAATCGGGCATTTTGAAGTGGTTGATCTTCCGTCGCCGCCGGCTGATCGTCGCCGTTCGCCGGCAGAACGAGTTGGTCGCCAATCGTCGACAGAACCTGTGTGTCCTGCTAAACTGGTTCGCCTGAGAGGACTTCCGATGAACATTGAGTCATTTATCGACACACTTAGCGCTGAACAGCAGCAGGCCGCTTTTGACTTGCTTTGGCAACGACTTTCGGCCGATCCGCAGAATCTAGCTTCCCCTCCATGGCACGGAGAAGTGCTCGCGTATCGTGAGGCCAATCCAAGTGACAAGCCGAAAATGTCGGTCACCGATGCAAAAAATGAAGTGAAACGGATGATCGATGAACGTCGAAGTTCTCGATGAGGCCCGATTGGATATTGCTGAAGGCGTGGCGTTTTACGACCACCAAAGCGATGGAGCGGGTGACTATTTTTTTGAGCGGATTTTCGACGACATTGAAGCATTGAAAGACACCGCCGGGATTCACGAAACCCATTTCGGATTTCATCGTAAAATTGCTTCTCGCCATCCATATTTGATCTACTACCGTATCATCGGAACCGGCGTGGAGGTCGTTGCTGTTTACGATCGTCGAGGGCGTCCCTCCGACAAAGAGGTGGTCTTGCGACGGCGATGACGCGGCGAACCAGCGAATGCACATGAGCGACGGAGTTGGCTTTGGTCCTGTGGTCACGTCGTTCGCCGTCGCCATGTGATTCGTATCGTTCTGTGGCGCAAACTCGGACAGTCATCATGACAATGCATTCGCGTTCCTTCGCCGTGACCTTTGCGTTTTCGGCCCTCATCTGCTTCGCTACGTCAACGGCCCAATCAATGTCGGCCGCTTCTGACGCTCTACCTGCTGGTCCAAAGAGTCCAGAGGGCGCCGCGTGTGACCTGATACGGGCTTACATTTCCAAGGATGGTGCGCTGTTCCACAAACGCCGCTGCAAAGTGTCCTGTGAGGGAAAGTTGGATCCTGCAATTGCCTATGAGAAGTTCACTCGTTACAAGCCACGGTTGTTGGAAGGGACTCCGAACGCCACGGTGGATAGGGCCGGTTCAAACTACATCGCAAAGGTACTTCCAGTAACGCCCACTCAAATGTCGGATGAGGAAGCAAACGCAAGGCGAATCGAACTGCTACTTAACTACGGAGCCTTCGAAAGCAAATTCATCGACATCTTCACAGTTACGCCTAGCGGCCAACGTAACGTATTCCGTGTGGAATCCATGCACATGGTTAAGCAAATGGACGGCGCATTTTCAAAACCGATTCCGACTGGCATTTGGCGAGCGCGGCTTATTGACAATACCATGACTAACGACAGCCACGGAACAATGCCGTGAACCGGAGCGGCGAAGTCGAGGGGACTTAAATTGTACAATCTCTCGTCGCCGCCCGGTTACGGCGGACGTTCCCCGATAGGGGTTGGCATTGATTGCCTCCCCTCCGGCCGCACGCTAAACTGTCAACCGACACTTAACGGCGAGCAAAAAAATGCAAAGTGAACCAGAAACCGTAAAACAAGCGGCTTCGTCTATTCTCCAGGGTCTTCCTGACGACGTGACGTGGGAGCGTGTGCAGTATCACCTTTTTGTCCGTCAACAAGTCGAACTTGGGCTGGCAGACGCTGAGGCTGGGCGGCTTCTTGAAACGTCAGATGTTCGCAAACGGCTGGATGCGGCTAAAGCGAATGCATCCAAATGAAGCTCTGCTGGACCGAAAGGGCGACGGAGCAATTGATTGGTGTCCACGACTACCTTGCTCAATCCTCTCCAGAGTTCGCTTCTGCGGTTGCCGAACGAATTTTCGCTCGGCCTGAGCCACAACTCATCGATTTCCCGTGCTCCGGCTCCGTTGTTCCCGAATACGGACGTAAAGACATTCGCGAAGTGTTCTCCGACTGATGTCGGATCATACATCAAGTACTGCCCGGCGAGGTTCGTATACTTGCTGTGATTCATGGATCGATGACCCTTCCACCGTCTCCTCCATCAGACGGGGAACCAGACGATGCACGTGAGTCGCCGAGATGAGTTTATTGAAGTGGTAAGTCGTTCGCGGCGACCACGTGATCGTTACCGTTCTGCCAATCAATTATGCCGCTTCCCAATGTTCATCCGGTGACCTTCTTTGGCGAGTTTTTCGCCGAGCGTTTTACGCTCAACGGGTCCTCTGTGGTCGATGTGATGGGCTGCATTCATTCGCATCCGTTTGGCGCGGACAACACTTGTGGCGATCCAGTTGTGCACCCTGATTACGTTCGCAAGGTAGACGGGCGATACCGTGTCTTCCTTGAGAACCAAGCGATTTGGTACTACTTCGTCATGGATGATCGTTCACAAGACGTTGATCCGCCCGTGTATATGTGTTCGTCATTGGACTTAGCAATTGACCACCGGATTCCAAAAGACGAGATCGTTGACGGCGACTCCACGATGGTTAGTGAACGCTTCACGGATTTTCTGTGGCAAATCATCGGTCAGAATCTGTGTCTCCGAAACGGTCCGCACGATGACGACGGGATCCTCTCACCGACGTTTTGCGGTATGACGTTCAAGTCTCACGCTAAGTTAGACGAACGTTTCACGAAGCCCGAAACCAGATGGTTTCAAGATGACGTGTTTTTCGCTGACGAATTTCCGGGTACGATTTGCTCGCCGACTCACGGGGCTGTCTTTGCAAGCGCGGATGCGAGAGATCGTTTTGTAGCTGAGATCCAGCCCAAGATACAGAAGAGGTGGGCAGAACAATGACATGCACCGAAGGACGCGAGCCGAGCGGTTTGGCAATGGTGAGTCTTTCGCGCGTCCTCGGTGATGTCCGCCGTTGAACTTAATCGAATTGCTTACCGCTTCGACGGTTGACGTGCGCTCACGGT
>NZ_JANZKV010000220.1 GCF_025060895.1 Stieleria sedimenti
TGGGCGCCCGGACGCTGGCGCGAACCGGCTGATGTCAATTGATGATCAGCCGTGACGCCATAAAAAAAGCCGCGAGGGACAAGTGAGTCCCTCGCGGCAGCGATTTCCAGAACTGTGGCTGGAGTCACCTTCGCCTACCGAGTTCGCCTTAGCGATCGGTAAAGTCCAGGAACCACCATCCGTCATCCCATTCCAATGACACCTTACGCCATCCCATCGGGACTTGGGGGTAAGGATAGAACGGGCCGATGTAGGGCCACGCCGAGGGGCTGTACTGCTGAGGGTAAGTCAGGGCAGCATAGTTCGGGTAAGATGCGTAGCCTGGCCAAGCGTAGTTGGGCAGGTTGGGAGCGTCGTAGCGCGGGGCTCCCACGCCGGCACCATGATTCATCGCGACGGGAGTGCCTTGCATCGGCATGCCCATGGCGGGGGAACCCATCACCGGAGTCGCGGCTTGGGCGACCGGAACGGGCTGATTCATTTGGTACGGCGACGCCATCGTGGGAACATGGTCCACGTTGACCGGCGCCATCCGATTGCTTGCCAGTTGAGCTGGCACGCCGGTGGGGCGGCTGAGTGCCGGAGCGGGCTGACCGATCACGGTGATCGCTTGGTCGATCCCTTGAACGCCGGGTGCGGATTCGGCAATGCTGATGATCCGCTGGCGTTGTTCGATCGATCCGGCGCGGCCTTCGATCGACACGATTCCATCGAGGCATTTGACATCGACGCCAAATCCCTTCAGTCGTCCGTCTTTCTGGGCGGCACTGAGCGCCTGGACGACGCCGGCAACGACGTGTTGGTCGCTCATTCCGGCGGGTGCAGCCAGCTCGACCGCGGCAGTGGTCTGAATTTGACCGGGGGCGATTTCCAAAGCAGCAAGGCTTTGGTGTGCGTCCGCGATCATCGGCTCAAAAACCGCTTCAGGTTTGGTTTCGGCGGGTTGCTGCAGCCCTGCCGACAGCATGTTGCGGAGCGATTGATCGCTCGTAGCAACTGCCGGCTCGGCGGCCTTGTCCGCTGTTTTCGCAGCCTTGACGGCGACTTCGTCGACGACCTTTTCGATCCCGTCAACGCCTTCGGCGGCTGACAGGACGAGCTGCTTTTGTTCGCTCTCGCTGACACTGCCGCGGAACAGGACGATGCCCTGGTCCACTTTCATGTCGAGCGTAAAGTCTTTGAGGGCACCGGAGTCACGGCTGCCCTTCAAACGGGTCATGATTTCTTCGGCAATCTCTCTGTCGCCGCCAAAGGCCGAAGCTGGGCCCAACGCGGTGATCGCAGCGATCGCCAATCCTAGATACTTTCGTCGCATGGGAAATGCCTCCTACAGTTCCAAATCGCTCCGGCCGGTGACGTTGCAAGAGCCGCCCGCGACGTTCGCGGGACTCTTTATCACGGGTGGCACAACGCCTACGGAAAATCCGTGTGGGACCGGTGTTGCTGTAGATTTCGGCGGTTCCGCCTGCTATCAGGTAGGTTTTTTCGGATTTTGCCGTCGAATCAAGCGTGCGAAGCCGTAAAGATTACCTAACTTGCCGCAGAGGTCACCGAATCGATCGCGGATCGCAGTTCGGCAACAAATTCGGCCACCGCGTCGCGTGCCTCGGCGGCATCGGCGTGCTCTGCAATCCGTCGGACAATCGCCGAACCGACGATCAGTCCGTCGGCGACCGGAGCCAGCTTGGCCGCGATTTCCGTGCCGCTGATCCCAAATCCGATGCAAATCGGCAGCTCCGTCTGGCCCCGCAGCCAGCTCACGCTCTCGAGCAGATCCGCCGGAAGCTCATTCCGCTCGCCCGTGATTCCGGTCACGGACACGTAATACAGAAAGCCCGAAGACGAATTCGCGATTTCAATCTGACGCTGCCGTGGCGTTGTCGGCGTGACCAATTGAATCAAACTGAAATCTTCGTCACGACAAATCTGCGACAGTTCGCCGGCCTCTTCGACCAATAAATCCGGCACGATGGCTCCGGCGTACCCCGCCGCCTTGGCCCGTTGGACGTATTCCCGCAGCCCCACCCGATAGATGATCGCGTAGCTGACCATCGTCACCAGCGGCATACCCAACCCGGCCGCCTTGTCCTTGCCCAATTGAAAGGCGTCCTGCAACCGAAATTTGTGATCGAGCGCCCGCTGATAGGAGGCTTGGATCACCGGGCCGTCGGCAATCGGATCACTATACGGAATCCCGATTTCGCATAAATCCGCACCCGCGGCGGCCAAACCGTCCAGAATGGTCCCCGTCGCCTCGATGCTCGGATCGCCCGCCGTGATAAACGGCATCAATGCCTTTCGTTGTTCAGATTTCAAACGGGTAAAGAGGTCGTCGATGGCGGACATGTCGTGGCGTCAACGGGATGGATAGGAAAATGGAAGGGCAGAGGGTGTGGAAAGGGTACTCAAAACAACGGGCGCGGTTTAGACCCCCGAACCGATCCGACCGGCCGCCACTTCGGATTCGATCGCCGCAGCCAACATCAACAGCTGCAGCAACTGCCCCAGCGAATGGGTGTCAATCACCGGCAGGCGGATCAGATTTTGTCGTACACCTACCGCCTCAAGCTGCCGCCGGATCGCGGGCAACTGGTCGCGATGCAACTGCGGCAGGGCCGATGAATCATCCAGACTGCTGACCGAGCCGGCCGGTGCGATGGGGAGCGGATCGGTGCGAATGGCGTCGACGACGACATGGTTGCAAATGATCGAACCACCTGTCCGATGCCCGCGTTCGAGTTGTCGCAGCACGTGGCTCCGGGCAAAATCCGTCGCCAAATCAGCGGTCTCGCTATCCCATCGCCGTTCGGCCCGGGGCAACGTTCGACGCCATCGGTCCAGCCCAGCGAGACTGCGTGCCCACCAGGCAAACTGTCGTGACGGCTCGATCGACGATCGCAAACCGTTCGGTCCGACGAAACCGTTGGCGGCTAAGAAATGCAAGACGAGATTCGTCGCAAATGGCTCGCTGCGGAAGTTCGCGTTGACCGCCGCTGCCCCGACGAGCAGTTGGATGCAATCGAGTCCCAGGAATGCCGATGGCAGCAATCCTAACGGCGTCAACACACCCCACCCGTCGACAAGGTTGCTCGAAACCCGCAGCCGTTCGCCGCAGCCGGGGTAGCACTTTGAAATCTCGGCGGCAAATCCGGCGTCTCCGATCGGCGTGACCAGGCGTGACTTCAGTCCCGAATCCATCTCCCCGCCGGCGATCCTGTTTCGGTGCAGCAGATGTTGAAGCACCGGACGGCCATGGACCGGAGACGCGTTACCGGCGGCGATCAACGCCCAACCGGTCTCCGCCGCGCTGTCGCCGTACCCGCCGACGGCCAGCCGGTTGAGCAGCGATTGCAGCTGATCGTTGTCCAGTTCGTCGTCGACGAAGTAGACTCGCGGTTTGCTGCCGCGGGCCGCCCGATCGAGTTCATTGTGATACGGATCGCAGCACGCCCGGAACAGTGCTTCGCCGCCGGCGACATCGCCAACGGATCCGACGACGACCAATGCGTCAACGTAATCATGCGTGTGGTTGGCAATTCGAAACACATGCCCGAGTTCACTCGCCTCGCGATACCTCTCATACGCCAACAACTGTTGTTCCGGCATCGAAAAGAACGTCTGCGTTTCCGGCAATCGCGGTGTCAGCGCTTCGGCGTCATCGAAATCGCTGGCCTGCGAGTCGACAAACTCGTCGCGGACGCGTTGCAGTGCGGCGATCAACGGCCGAGATGGCGTTTCTTGGTCGGTTTCGAATCGCAGCAGCGGCATCGGCGAGCGGGATCACAAAAAGTAACAACAAGAATGAAACGCCATCGATAGCGGAGGCCCTCGATGGCGTGAATGTCGTACTTTTGCACGATCAACGCAATGAGCGATCGATCAGAATTGCGACAGCAACTCGTCGAGTGCACGCAAGGATTCTTCGTCATCGGTATCCGCACCCGAATCGGACGGCATGGCGTTCATGGCGGCAACCGAACTCTAAGCGTTGACGGAGCACGAGACCGATCGCAAGGTCCCGTTGGAAGAATCTCACCCGCAATCCACCGACGAAAAAACGGGTTTCCCTGGCCCACTTTGGAGGACGCCCCGTCTGGGCTAACATTCTCCTTATTCGCTGCCGAGAATCGCCGGCAGTTTGGCAACCCAGCCCCCTTTTGATCCACGCCTTATCGACTCCAGAACCATGACCGAAGTCCGCCGAAAACCCGTCGTTTTGATTGTTCGTGATGGATGGGGCGAGAACCCGTACCCCGAGTGGGACAAGGCCAACGCCGTCGTCCAGGCCAAAATTCCTGTCTCCGACGCGCTGATGGAAAACTATCCCAACGTGTTGATCAAGACATCCGGCGAAGACGTCGGGCTGCCCGCCGGTGTGATGGGCAACAGCGAAGTCGGCCACCAGAACATTGGTGCCGGTCGGATCGTGGATCAAGAGGTGATGCGAATCACCCGTTCGATCCGCGAAGGCGAGTTTTTTAAGAACGAAGTGCTGTTGGGGACACTCGAACACATCCGCAAGACCGGCGGCAAGCTGCACATCCTGGGGTTGATGTCCGACGGCCGCGTTCACAGCGATCTGGATCACGCACTGGCCGTCGTCGACTTGTACAAAGACAGCGGGCTGCCCGCGGATCGGTTGGTCGTGCATGCGATCACCGACGGCCGCGACACCTCGCCCAACGGCGGCTTGGGCTATGTGCAAAAAGTCCAGGACAAACTCGATGCCGCCGGGGTGGGCCGTGTCGGGACCGTCGTCGGCCGTTTCTATGCCATGGATCGCGACCTGCGATGGGAACGCGTCCAAACAGCCTACGATGCTTTGACCAAGGGGGCCCAACGCACCGCCGCGTCGGCCCAAGAGGCGATCCAGGCCTACTACGACAACCCCACCGAATCGAGTCGCAGTGGTGACGAGTTCATCGAAGCGACGTCGATCGTGCCCGATGGCGGTTCGCCCGCGACCATCGGCGACGGAGACGCGGTCGTGTTCATCAACTATCGCGGTGACCGGACCCGTGAAATCACCAAAGCGTTCGTGTACGACGACCAGCAATGGGCGGACATTCCCGGCGGCGGTTTTGATCGCGGTGCCAAGATCAACGATCTGTACTACGCCACCATGACGGGTTACGAAACCGGGCTGCCCGTCGAAGTCATTTTCGAAAAGCCCCCCAAGATGCCCAACATCCTCGGCCAGTACATCAGCGAGAAAGGGCTGAATCAGTTCCGCTGTGCCGAGACGGAAAAGTACCCTCACGTCACATTCTTCTTCAACGATTACCGCGACACCCCGTTCCCCGGCCAAAACCAGGAAATGGCCCAATCGCCTCGCGACGTTTCGACCTATGACCAGAAACCCGAGATGTCGGCTGCGGAGGTCACGCAGTTCGTGCTCGATGAAATCAAATCCGGCCGCAGTGAACTGATCATCGTCAATTTTGCCAACGGTGACATGGTCGGTCACACCGGAGTCTTAGCCGCCGCGGTCAAAGCCGTGGAAACGGTCGACGCGTGTGTCGGTCAGCTCGTCGACGCGACCTTGGACGCCGGCGGATCGCTGGTGATCACCGCCGACCACGGTAATTGCGAACAAATGATCAACCCGGAAACCGGCGGACCGCACACCGCGCACACCACCTACGATGTTCCGCTGATCGTCGTCGAGCCTGGGTTGGAAGGAAAAACCTTGCGCGAGGGTGGCCGGTTGGCCGACATCGCGCCGACGGTCCTGGCCTTGATGGGGCTGGAAAAGCCGGTCGAAATGACGGGTGAAAGCCTGATCGACCTGTCGTGATCCGGATTTGGAATCCGCAGGGGCGGCGCGCCACCGGTGACAATTTCGCTCGCCCCTGCTAATTTTTCTTTCACGCTGCCGCCTGTTTTTTTGCCCGCCGATCCGCCAACCCCGCCCCTGAAACGACCATGAGTGATTCTGCATCGAGCATCGTTTACACGTTCACTGACGAAGCTCCCGCGCTTGCGACGCTGTCCTGGCTGCCGATCGTCCAAGCGTTTACGGCAAAGGCTGGCGTGGCGGTCGAGATCAAAGACATTTCGTTGGCGGGTCGCATTCTGGCAAATTTCCCAGAATCGCTCAGTACCTCGCAACAGCGTGAAGACGCGCTCACCTTGCTCGGCGAACTGGCCAAAACGCCGGAAGCGAACATCATCAAATTGCCTAACATCAGCGCCTCGATCCCGCAATTGACCGCGGCGATCACTGAATTGCAGGCCGGCGGTTTTGACATTCCCGATTACCCCAGCGATCCGAAGACGGATGCCGAGCAGGAAATTCGTGCCCGGTACGCCAAGGTGCTCGGCAGTGCGGTCAATCCCGTGCTCCGCGAAGGCAACTCGGATCGTCGGGTGGCAACCGCGGTCAAGAACTACGCCAAAGCCCATCCGCACTCGATGGGTCAGTGGTCCTCCGATTCGCCGTCGCACGTCGCCCACATGACCGAAGGCGATTTCTATGGCAGCGAAAAATCAGCGATCCTCGAGAACGCCGGTTCGTTGAAAATCGAGCTGGTTGCCGCCGACGGAACACGCACCCCGCTGCGTCCGCCTGTGCCAGTCGAGGCCGGCGAAATTGTCGACGCGTCCGTGATGTCCATCAAACCACTGCGCGCGTTCTATGAGAACCAAATCGCCGACGCGCGAAAGTCCGGAATCCTGCTCTCGTTGCACCTGAAAGCAACGATGATGAAGGTCTCCGATCCGATTCTGTTCGGTCATGCCGTCAACGTTTACTTTGCAGATGTGTTCAAAAAGCACGCCGATACCTTCACCGAACTGGGCGTCAATCCCAACAACGGCGTCGGAGGCCTGGAGGCCAAGCTGGCAGGGCTGCCGGAAACGAAAGCCGATGAGATCCGAAAAGACATCCAAGCGGCCTACGAAAATGGACCGTCGCTGGCCATGGTCGATTCCGACCGGGGCATCACTAACTTGCACGTGCCCAGCGATGTGATCATCGACGCGTCGATGCCGGCGGCCATTCGCAGTTCGGGAATGATGTGGGGGCCGGACGGAAAACTGCATCCCACCAAAGCACTGATCCCCGATCGCTGTTATGCCGGTGTTTATCAAGCCGTGATCGAGTTCTGCAAAGAGAACGGTGCGTTTGACGTAACAAAGATGGGTTCGGTCAGCAACGTCGGGCTGATGGCGAAAAAGGCCGAAGAGTACGGCTCTCACGATAAAACATTCGAGATCCCCGCGGACGGAACGGTCGTGGTGAGCGATGACTCGGGGGCGGTGATGTTTGAACACGCTGTCGAAGCCGGCGACATTTGGCGGATGTGCCAAACCAAAGACGTGGCGGTTCGCGATTGGGTCGGTCTGGGGGTCCAACGGGCGCGGCTGACCGGAACCCCCGCCATCTTCTGGCTCGATGACCAACGCGGTCACGACGCCAACCTGATTAAAAAGGTCAACGAGTATCTGGCCGATCATGAGACCGACGGCTTGGACGTCCAGATCATGAACACCGTCGACGCGACTCGACACGCTTGTCAACGTGCCCGCGATGGTCAGGACACCATCGCGGTGACCGGCAACGTGCTGCGGGATTACCTGACCGACTTGTTTCCCATTCTGGAACTCGGCACCAGCGCCAAGATGCTGTCGATCGTCCCGCTCTTGGCAGGCGGAGGCTTGTTCGAAACCGGAGCCGGTGGTTCGGCCCCCAAGCATGTCCAGCAATTCGTGTCCGAAGGTCACCTCCGCTGGGATTCACTCGGCGAGTTCCTGGCGCTGGCCGTTTCGCTGGAAGACCTGGGGCGAAAAGCGGATAACAATCAGATTGCCGTCTTGGCCGAAACGCTCGATGCCGCGACCGATCAGTTTCTGGTCGAAGACAAATCGCCCAAACGCAAGGTCGGCGAGCTTGATACCCGCGGCAGTCATTTCTACATGGCGCTCTATTGGGCCGAAGCCTTGGCCACGCAAACGAAAGACGCCGAGCTTGCGGGAGCCTTCGCGCCGGTGGCCAAGGCACTGCGTGAAAACGAAGCCAAGGTGGTCGACGAACTCGGCGCCGCACAAGGCAAATCGGTCGACCTGGGAGGCTACTACCAGCCCGACTGCGAAAAAGCCACCGCCGCGATGCGCCCGAGCACCACCCTCAACGAAGCGATCGCAAGTTTGGGGTGAGCCGTTTGGCGCGAGCCTACGGGCGTTGTCGTCGGACTACCCCGAACGGGGTCAAAGCCAGTAGCCGGAGGTGAGCGGAGCGA
>NZ_JANZKV010000221.1 GCF_025060895.1 Stieleria sedimenti
TGGGTGAGATACTAGGGCTGACACAATGCTTGCCGGTGGCGTCAGCCACCGGTGGCGAGGGCTCAAACCACCGAGGCCTGAAGGGCCGGCACAGTACTCCCGGGAATCCCAGGTCACTGTGTCGGCCCGTTGGGCCTTGGCATTCCTTTCAACCAGCTCCGGTGGCTGACGCCACCGGCAGACACTCTGCCGGCCCGCCGGGCCTAAGAACCAGTGACCCGAGAAACAGACATAGAAAACGGAGAAGTCAGCAACTCCGAATCAACTGCTCCAGGGTCGAGCCCTGCTTCATGAACTCCACACGCACCATCGACCATCCAGCCACCTCGCCGATCCGCGTTCGATGGTTTGCATGGCTGCTGGGCTTGCTAATCCTCGGATGCGGACCGGCCCCAGAGCCAGTTCAAGAACCGGCGTCGCGTGAAGCACCGACCGTTGAACCGGCGAAGTCAGCCGAGCCACCCGCCGCACTTTCTCGCGAACAACAACTCGACCAAGCTGATCAACTGACCGAAGCGGGACAGCTCGACGAGGCCACCGTCGTTTTGAAGCGTCTGCTGGTCGCCGACCCGAGTGATGTGGAAGTCATCTATCGATTGGCGCTCGCCAAGGCCAATGAGGACGACCTGCCGGCGGCGATCGAGTTTCTCGAATCGATTCCCGAAGACCATCCCGAGGCCGGTCTACCGGCACTCGGCCAGGCGGCGGATTGGTCGTTCCAAGTCGGGCAGTACGCCGATGCCGAACGCAAGTATTCCCGCCTGCTGGAACTGATCCCCGACGCGGGCCGGGCCCATCGGCAACTCGCGTACCTGTTCAATCGCCAGGGGCGGCGTCACGAAGCGGCGGTGCACGTCCGAGAGTTGTGCCGGTTGGGAGACTTCCGGCAAGACGAATTGCATTCGCTGATCGTGTTGAGTGATGCAATGGCTTCCGATGATGACGCCAAGGACGACGGATCGGTCCGCTATGAACCGATCGGAGTATCCGGAACGGCACGCGTTCTGTTTACCGAGCAACGCTTCGCTGAGGCCGCAGCGTTGTTGCGTGACAGCGTGACCGAAAACGCCGCCCCGCCCTCGGTCGTGGCGTTGTATGGCCGGTCACTCGCCGAGGCCCAAGACGATGACGGCTTTCGGCAATGGATCAGCCAAACGGACGATTCCGTGCGTGACTTTTCCGAGTACTGGGCCGCATGGACCGCCTATCTGGCCGGCCAACAACAGCCCCGAGCCGCCGTTCGAGCGGCGCTGGAAGCACTCGATCGCGATCCCACGGACTTCTTAACGATCAACCGCTTGCTGTACATGCTCAAGATCCTCGGCGATGCCGATGGTTACGCAAAGTGGGAACAACGCTGGAAAGCATTGCACCAGGTGTTGACGGCCAACAATTCGATTTCGAATGCCCAGACACCGAACGTCGATGCGATCGACGAACTGGCGTCGCAGTTGTTCGCGATCGATCGCAAGCTGGAGGCGGTTGCCTGGAAATCCCTGGAAGCCTACTACCGAAGCCTGCCCGCCGAAGTGATGGAGCATTGGAATACCCAGCGCCAACAATTGGTCTCCGCCGACGATGGGTTTCCCAGTCGTCAGACGCGATTGTGTGGGATGGAACTCGGGGCCTATCCGCTTCCCGACATCGAAATCGCGGTGCGTGCACCGGCCGCGCAACCTCCAAAGCCACCCCCTCTCAGGTCCGCACCGCATCCCGCCGCCTTTCGCAATGTCGCCGCGGAGATCGGCTTGACGCATGCCTACGCGGTGGCACGCAATCCCCAAGACGACGGATTTGCGATGTACCAACAAGCCGGCGGCGGCATCGCCGTCCTGGATTATGATTTGGACGGAGCGGCGGATCTTTATTGTGCTCAAGGTGCCGCCGATCCGCCGGAGTTTCTCGCCGATCGCTCCGACATGCTCTATCGCCAGGCCGACGGGCAGCTTCGCGACGTGACCGTCGACGCCGGTGTCACGGAACGCCGTTACACGATCGGATGCACCGCCGGAGATTGGAACCAAGACGGGTTTGCGGACATCGTTGCCACCAACATCGGTGCCAATGTGCTGCTGATCAACAACGGGGATGGCACGTTTTCGACGTCACCGCTCGCCGGCAGCGACGATCTGCATCGGATGCCGGCTTCGGTCGCGATGGCTGACCTGGATGGCGACCAGATCCCCGATCTCGTGGAACTCAACTACATCCAAGATTCCGAAATTGCACGATTGCCCGATCGTGATTCATCCGGCGAGGTCGTCGATGCGGTCGGTCCGGGGGATTTCGCATCGGCAATGGACCGCATCGGCACGAACGATGGAAAAGGGACTGCGGTGTTTCAACCGATCAGCCGACGGGCATCCGACGCGCACAAGGGGCTCGGCGTCGTGATCGCAGATTTTGACGGACAACCCGGCAACGACGTGTTTGTCGGCAACGATAAATCGCCGAACCAAATGTGGGTCCGCGATCGCGACACCGGCGTCTGGCAAGATCTGGCGGTTGTCAACGGCAGCGCCTATTCATCGTCGGGTGCCGCGACGGCCAGCATGGGGATCGCTGCGAGCGATTTTGACAGAAACGGAACGCTGGATCTGCATATCGCCAACTTTCAAAACGAAAGCGTCTGTCTGTACTTGAACCAAGACGGTTCGTTCCGCGATCGGGCGATCGAATATGGGCTCGGCGTCCCCAGCCGTTCTGTCCTGGGATTCGGTTCGCAACCCTTGGATTATGACAACGACGCATTGCCGGATCTGGTGGTCAGCAACGGTCACATCGACCGATATCAATCGATGGCCGGTCCCTTTGAACAACTTCCGCAACTGTTCGGCAATTTGGCCGGGCGTTTCGAACAAGTCGATGTCGCCGATCCGTCCGGCTATTGGGACACCGGCCATCTCGGACGCAGCGTGGCGACACTCGATTTCGATCGCGACGGAAGGAACGACGTCGTGATTTCCCACGTCGGCGAAACCACCGCGCTGTTGCTCAACGAAACGCCGACACGACATCACTGGCTGCAGCTGCGATTGGTCGGCGTCCAAAGCGAACGTGATGCGATCGGTGCCAAGATCACGGTCCAAGTGGCGGACCAGCAATTGACCGGCTGGGTGATCGGCGGCGATGGATACCTGGCCAAAAACGAAGCCGTCGTGTCGTTCGGTTTGGGCGATGCCAACTCGGTCGATCAGATTCAGGTCCAATGGCCCAGTGGGGTTCACCAGCAATTCGGACCGACCGCTGTCGACCGGCGAATCCTATTGATCGAGAACCAATCGGATTTCGATTGGCCCGGACATGAAAATCATTGAGCGTGAACCAGTGACTGACCGCACGATCCATCTGACGTCGGCGATTGCCATTGTTCTGACCCTTTCGATCGGGTGTCGGCACAGCGAAAATCCCAAGACGTCCATCACGCCGGCAGAACAAGACCGTGATTCGTTGCCGCAAGTTCCGTCGGGCGATGCGTCTGCCGCTGAGCCACGAACAGGCGTCGCCACCGATCCACCAGCGAAAATCACCATGGATCGCGCCGGCGTGATCGCCAAGGCCGAGCAACTGGAACAACAAGGTGACTTGCGCGGCGCCGAGTCTGTCCTGCGGTCTCTGCTGTTGGTCGACCCCCACGATGATGAAATCCTGTTCCGGATGGCCAACCTTGCCGCCGGACGCGGTGATCTGGCCGAGGCCATCGAAGTGCTGAAAATCATTCCCGCCGATCATCCGGAATCCGGACTGCCGGCACTCGGTCAGGCCGCCGATTGGTCGTTCCAGTTGGGACGTTACCAAGACGCAGAACGCGGCTATCTCAAAATCCTGGAACAGATCCCGCAGGCCGCTCCAGCACACCGAAAGCTGGCGTTTCTCTACAACCGCCAAGGCCGTCGCCATGAAGCCGTCGAACATGTGCGCCATCTGTGCAGACAGGGCAACGTGCGTCAGGACGAATTGCACTCGCTGATGCAGCCGAGCGATGCGATGTACGACCCTCCCGCCGAGACCCCCGCTGCTCCCGACCGACACCTGTACTATCCGATCGGCGTCTCCGGCGAAGCGAGAAAGTTGTTCATGGACGAAAACTTCCAAGCGGCCGTCGACGTGTTGCGGGATTCGGTCGAAGCCGATCAACAGCCGCCCTCGATCGTCGCGTTCTTCGGCCGCGCCGCCGCCGAGGCACAGGACGATGTGAGTTTTCAGTGGTGGCTGGGCAAAGTCGATGCCCGCGTGAAACAGTTCTCCGAATACTGGGCCGCCATCGGGACCTATTGGTGGACCCAACGCAAACCCGAACAGGCCACCCGAGCTCTGATGGAAGCCCTCGATCGCGAGCCCTCGGATTTCAGGTCGATCGTCCGCTTGCGAGCTGCTCTGGAAGCGCTGGGACGCGGCGAAGATGCCGAACAGTGGTCCGAGCGTTGGAAGACGCTGCGCGATGTGTCCCAAGTCAATAATCGGATCGCCGATGCGCCGCAGCCCGATATCGCATCCCTGCTCAAGCTCGCCACATTGCTCGAGTCACTCGATCGTCGACTTGAAAGCGTCTTGTGGAAGTCATTGGCAGCCCATTATCAGCGGGCCCCCCGGAACGTCCTGCAAGTGCTGCAAAGCGAACTCGTGCGGTTGGTCCAATCCGAGCAGGGTTTTCCCGAGACAGCGGTCAAGCTTTGCGGGATGCGACTCGACGCATTCCCCTTACCCGCGACGGATCTGGCCGAAACCAATCTTCCGATCCCAACTGCCAGCTCGGCCTCCGCACCCCATGATTCGGTTGAACCCACGTTTGAGAATGTCGCCGCTGATGTCGGTCTGATGCACGCGTTTCACGTCGCGAGTTCCACGCAAGACCGTGGCTTTTCAGTGTATCAGTCCGTCGGCGGTGCCGTCGCAGCAATCGATTACGACTTGGACGGCCGGGCGGACCTTTATTTCACCCAAGGTGGTGCGGACCCGCCGATGTTTGTCGGTCGCGAAAGCAACGTCTTGTATCGTCAAACGGAAGGGAAACTCGTGGACATCACCGAGCATGCGGGAGCCCAACAGAATCGCTACTCCACCGGTGTCACCGTCGGTGACTGGAACCAAGACGGATTCGCGGACTTGGTGGTTGCAAACGTTGGTCAGAATTCGCTCTGGATCAACTCCGGCGACGGCACCTTTCGACCGGTCGATTTCGATGACCGTGATGACAAAACGATCTTGACGACTTCATTGGCGATGGCGGATTTGAGCGGGGACGCTTTGCCGGACGTGTTCGAGTTGAACTATCTGCACGATCCCGCCTTCAGCAAACGTCCCGCAGTCAACGAGTTGGGCCAAGTCGTCGGCTATCTCAAGCCGGCCGAGTTCAATCCGGGCACCGATCGATGGATCACGAACGATGGCAAGGGACAAGCGTCTTTCCGGCTCATTGGTGATCCTGATGCCGCAGCGGCCTCCGGACTCGGGGTCGTCGTCGGCGATTTCGACGATCGCCATCCGGGAAACGAAGTCTTTGTCGGCAATGACACTGACCCCAATCAACTGTGGGTCCGCGGAAACGGGACGGACGAAAATCCTTGGCGTGACGTCGCGATGTCACGTGGTTGTGCCTTCGGATTCGACGGCGTGCCGACCGCGTCGATGGGCGTGGCCGCGGGTGACTTCGACCAAAACGGTGCCCTCGATTTTCACGTGACGAATTTTCAAGACGAGAACGCCAGCCTGTTTCTCAACCGCGATGGGATGTTTCAAGACCGAAACGTCGGATTCGGATTGGCCGGCCCCAGTTCCTCCGTGCTCGGATTCGGAACCCAATCGATCGACTACAACAATGACGGCACACTGGATCTGGTCGTGACCAACGGGCACATCGAACAGTCCGCCGCCATTCCCGATCCTTTCGAACAACCCCCGCAATTGTTTCGAAATCTCGGCAACCGGTTCGAGCTTTGCGACGTCTCCGATCCCTCGGGCTACTGGAGCGGTCGACACGTGGGACGCGGACTGGCACGCCTGGATTTCAACCGCGACGGAAAGATGGACGTTGTCGTCACGCATCTCGGCGAGACCTCGGCCCTGTTGATCAATCGCACCGAAACGCAAAACCACTGGATTCAAATTCAGCTGGTCGGCACGCAAAGCGAACGCGATGCGATCGGCGCCAAAGTGGACGTACAAGTCGGAGACCGCAGTCTGTCACAATGGGTCGTCGCCGGAGACGGATTCTTTTGCCGAAACGAAGCGGTCTTGGCGTTCGGTCTCGGTGATCGCCAACAAGTCGACCAGCTCTCGATCCGCTGGCCGAGTGGACGGCGTCAACAACTCAACCATCTTGCCGCCGATCGCCGCCTGTTGATCGTCGAAGGCGATCCGGAACCGTTTGAGCGTTGGTGAGCGTTCGGCAAGACCGGAGCGTTTGCGCCCTGCCGCTACCATCCATGCGTTGTTGTTAGCGGAACGGCGCGAGCGGGCTGTCGATTTAGTCGGGATCTGCTGAGTCAATGGTGAGCCGCTGGCCGCCAGGCCTCGGGCGGGCGCCGGGATGCCCGGCCGCTCACGCGTCACGGCTCACAAAATCAACAGCCCGCGAGCCGTCCGGTCTTGCGGAAACGACGAGTCTCAAAACCTCGCCCACTTAAACGGCCAAGGCGGAAACCTGATCAGCATTGCGCGCCGTTTTCCACTGCGTCTCCGTCTCGGTGTTGGTCCACTCTCGAAGCATGTCGAGCTGCGCGAGCTTGGAAATCAATTCCGCCAGGGTGGTTGCGTGAAAGTGTTTCATGATTGCGGCGCGGCGGCGTTCGACCGTTCGATCTGAAATGTCCAACTCGCGTCCGATCACACGATTCATCTTGCCTTGCATGATCCGCTCCGCCACCGCGCGTTCCTGGTCCGTCATCTTGCTGGCGGCATGTTCGAGCGACTCGAGTTGCTTCATCATCTGCAGGTGTCGACGCACACTCTCGGTCACATCTCGTGCCAGATGGTGGCGTCTCACGATCGGGCCGCCTTCGTACTGAGCAACGCCCACGGTATGGATGGAGAGGATACGTGGATTGCCCGTCGCGTCGCGAACACAGCGAAGTGCGTGAAGGCTGCCGCCACCACTGAGGTCGGCGTGCTGGCACTCGGCGACATCGTCGTTGAGCGGGTCGTCCTGGCAGAGGAACGATTCGTAGGACAGACCCGCCATCGAATTGGGATCGTAGCCCAACACGTTTTCGACCGAGGGGCTGACGTAAGTGATCTCCGACAGGCCTCTGTGGGAAATGAAGAAATAGGGATCCACAAAATCGTTCGGCCGAGGCTGGTCCAATGCCCAATCACTGCTCACGTCAACGGCTCCTGTTTGGATAATCGGTGTGCGAGTCATCAAAATAGTTCACCGTTGGGGCGTTCCTACGCAATACCGCTGTTCTGACCGGCAACCCTCAATTTGGGGTGCCGGCTCGTGCGGAGATTCGTCGGGGGGAACGACCGGAGGGGCAAAACGTTGGGGCAGAACGAAGGGGGCAAAACGAAGGGGGCAAAACGATGGGGGCAGAACGATGGGGGCAGAACGATGGGGGTGGCAGAACGATGGGGGTGGCAGGAATCTGGAGCCAGGGGGTCGGGGAATTGGGCAATGGTGGCGAGGATGTCTGCGGGTAGAATGGTGGTGGGCGTGTCCGGGGCGGGCATTGTTTTGCCCTCGTCGTTTTGCCACGTCAGCCTGCGGGCGGTCCAGATGCTGGGAGAGATTTGGTTTGTCGGTTCAAGTTTTGATCATGAATCTGCTGGCGGCGGTCTTGCTTGCACCGTGGATGTGCACTGCCGCGGCGGCGGGTGATGCCGGCGGCTCGCCCGCGCCCGCGCCGCAACGCAAACTCGATTTGCCTGTACCGCCGTATCGCTACAGCGACTTGGACGCGCCCGACGCGATTGCCGATCAACTCCGTCGACTGGACAACACTCCCGCGGACAATCCACTGACCGACCACGGGGCGACACTCGGCCGCGTCCTGTTTTACGACAAAACACTCTCCGCCAACGGCACGACGTCTTGTGCGACGTGCCACGAACAACAGCACGCGTTCAGTGACCCTCGGACGAAAAGCGTCGGCTTCCGAGGTGAAACGGTCAGCCGGAACTCGATGAGTCTTGTGAATCTGCGTTTCTATGCCCGCGATCGGTTCTTCTGGGACGAACGGGCATCGAGTCTGGAAACGCAGGTGCTGATGCCGATCGAAAACCCTCTTGAGATGGGACACACGCTCGAAGCATTGGTGCAACAGTTGTCGCGTGATCCGATCTATCCGCCGTTGTTTGCCAACGCGTTCGGCGATCCCGCGGTCACGCAAGACCGGATCGCCAAAGCGCTCGCGCAGTTTGTCCGGTCGATCGTTTCCTTTCGGTCACGCTACGACATCGGTTTGCAACACGTGAAGTCACCGAAGGATGATTTTCCAAATTTCAGCGACCAAGAGAATCTTGGCAAGCGACAGTTCTTCGGCCGCGCCCGTTGTGCCGAATGTCATCTGCCCGACCACGATGATGTCGGCCAGAAACAATGGGCGGTCTTTCAGTTGAGCGAACCGGGTAACAACGGGATCGATATCGATGGCCCCGACGTTGACGCCGGAGTCGGCTCGCAGTCTGGGCGGATGCAAGACCGGGGAAAGTTCAAACCGTCGTCGTTGCGGAACATCGCACAAACCGGTCCCTACATGCACGACGGACGATTCATCACGCTGGACCAGGTGATCGAGCATTACAATTGGAGCGTCCGGCCGCACGAAAACCTGGATCCTCGACTGGCGGACTTTGCCGCCAACGGCTTGGCCTTGCCGGAAGTCCCCAAGGTGGCACTGGCTGCGTTTCTCGCCACGCTGACCGATGATGCGCTGCTGACCGACCCCAAGTTTTCAGATCCGTTCGTCGCTCAACCGTAGCGATGCGGCCGTCGCACGACGTCGCACGCCGCTCGCTGACCGGTCTGTTGATTTAGTGAGCCGTGACGCGTAGGCGGCCGGGCATTTTGGCGCCCGCCCGAGGCCTGACGGCCAGCGGCTCACCATTGACTCAGCAGACCCCCAATAAATCAACAGCCCGTGACGCGTCCCGCTGGCATGCCAGCACGTGGCGTCAGCCAGTGGCTCAGCCGGACGACGTTCGGTGCACGAAGGCGGAGCATTGAGGAAGTCGTGTCCCCAGGCAGAGACCTACGCCGTGAACGATTTATTTCCTGTGTTTGATGAGGTTTTAGCGGCAGGGCGCAAGCCCTCCGGCTTGCGCATCGTTGCCAACACACCGGAGGGCTCGCGCCCTACCGCTAAAAAGTCGTTCACGGCGTAGGACAGAGGTCGGGAACAAGTGGCCAACTCCACAACACGCGGGGGCGGCTCAACCCGGAAAGACTCGCTTGGGGCACCAGCTCGATTGCTTCTGCACCAAGATCGCTTTGAGGTGTCCGTCCGGCGTGATCGCCGCGACATGGTCGGGATTTTCCTCCGCGGTACCGGGCGTGTCGAGTTGCCGTGTGCCGAGACACAACCCGTTGGCCAAGCGTTTACATTCGTCCGGATTGACGATCAGTCGGGGCAGGTGCGAAACGCCGATCGCCGCGGGCAACAGCAGGGACTCGATTTCGTTTTCACGGAGCTGCGTTTCCGAAACAGAATCCGAGATCGAGAACTCGCCGACGCGTGTTCGGACCAGCGACGTCATCACCGCGACGGTGCCGACAGCTTTAGCGAGGTCCACTCCCAGCGTGCGAATGTAGGTGCCGGTTCCGCAAGTGATTTGCAGCTGAAGATCGGGGTAGCGATAAGACAAGATTTCGATCGTTTTGACGTAAACCTTGCGGGCTGGCATCACCACGTCCTGTCCTTCGCGGGCCATCACGTAGGCCCGTCTGCCGTCGACTTTGATGGCCGAATAGGCCGGCGGGATCTGCTCGATCGTCCCCGTCAAGCTGCGGCACGCTGACGCGAGTTCTTGGGTGGTCGGGATCGGGTGATCGGGATACAGCTTGGGTTCGAATTCCATGTCGCCGGTCGGGCTCTCGGCGGCCAGTCGAAACGTCGCCCGATAGCTCTTGGAGGCTTCGTGCACGAAGGGGGTCAGCCGGGCAGCCGGTCCGACGCCGACGACCAGCACGCCGCTGGCCAGCGGATCAAGCGTGCCGCAGTGCCCCACCTTGACCTTTCGCCCGCGCAATCGTCCTTGGACGATGTTGACCAGGTCGCGTGATGAAAAGCCGATCGGCTTGTCGCAATTGAGAAATCCGAACATGTTTCCTGGGTGCGGAGGGGGATGATGTGGGCGGTGGATTGTCCAAAAACGCAGGGACCGCGTAACATATCCGGCTGACGAACCAAAACAACAGACTGACAGAATGGATGACACCGATGAGCCGAGACGATGATCCCACAGAACCGATGCTTTTGAAGGGGGCAAGGTTCAACGTCCACCGGATGACGTTGACCGGCGACGATGGCCGGCTTTATCAACGGGAGGTGATCCGTCATCCCGGTGCGGTCGTGTTGATTCCGATCCTAGACGACGGCCGCGTCGTTCTGATCGAAAACACCCGCCCGACGGTGGGCGAAACACTGCTGGAACTTCCGGCCGGTACGCGTGAATCGGGCGAAGAGGCCGTGGTCACGGCGTCGCGAGAATTGATCGAAGAAACCGGCTACCGGGCAGGCAAGCTGGAATTGGTTCACGAGTTCTATTCCGCACCGGGCATTTGCGACGAACTGATGCACCTGTACCGAGCAACCGAGCTGGTCGCCGGGGATCCCGACCGCGAAGCGACCGAGTCGATCGTCAATCGGATCGCGACGCGGGACGAAATCAAAGCCTGGATCGCCAACGGAAAAATCCGCGATGCGAAGACCTTGGTAGGTCTGTACGCGCTGTTGTCCGGAGATTGAGTGGGCGAGCCCAATGCCATCTACTTTGACGCCAAGCGTTTTTTTGTTAGCGGTAGGGCGCGAGCCCTCCGGTCTTTCACGGTGTTTGTGAAGCGCGACCGGACGGCTCGCGGGCTGTCGATTTAGTCGATGTTCCGAATTCAATGCCATGATGATATCCCGACGCGTCAGCGAGGGGCGCCGCGTGGCCCCTTGCTCACGCGTGCGGGCTTAAATCGACAGCCCGCTCGCGCCGTTCCGCTAAGCAACGCACGGAAAATAAGTGGGACAGGCTTCCTGCCTGTCGACGGTGGAATGACAGGCTGGAAGCCTATCCCACTCGCAGGATCCGACACTTATTTTCCGTTCGATCCCAACACGTTGAGGCGGTAACCGAGCGGTTACGGCGTCAAGTCGAAATCGCCGGATAGGTCGCGCCAGACGCAGTGGATATGGTTGGCCGGGTTGCCGGCGGCATCGGCTTGGGTGTTGACGAATTCGATCAAAAACCGTTTGCCCTGCACGCGGTAGTAATGCCCGATGCCCGGCTTCGTGGCTCCGGCCCAGGCGAAATGCACGTCGTCCCAGCCGTCCTCTTCGATCTGGGCACGGCGTTCGTCGGCGACCGGATTGGTGACGGCGTCGATGTAGGTATTGACCAGTCTGGTCAGCAACGCCTTGGACTCCTCGCTCATTTCGCGATAGGTGATGCCGGTCGGTTCATCGACGTTTGCCTGAGCTTCGCCTGCGAAGCGAATTTCTTCGGGCGCGTCTTGGTCGATGATCGCGATGTCTTTCTGGCCGGTTTCAAGCGAAGCGACCAGATCAAACGCGAGTTGTTCTTCGTCGCGCAGTACGCGCGTTCCCTTGCCCAAGGGACCGGAAACTTCGTTCATCACGGTGGCGGGATTGGCGGCGAAGAATTGCGGTGTGCTGTCGACCAACTCGCCGTCGCTGAAACTGAAATTCATCGACAGGTGGTGTCCTTCGAAGCTGAGACCCCATTTCCCTTCGTCACCGGGCGTGCCGAAGAGGGTCACAAAGTACTTGTGCGGATCGCGTTCCCAGGTGCGGTCCTCCCCTTCCAGTTCTCTCAACACGCCTTCGAGCAACATGATTTTGCTGGCCTTTCCGTAGCCCGCTTCGCTGAGGGCACTGCGAAGCAACCGCAGGGCGGCGACCCGCTGGGAGGCATTCATGTTGCGAAGCATCAGCCCTTTGCGAGTCTTTTTGGGGATGAAGTGCCAATCGACGCGTTGGTCGCTGTCGTAGGGCATCGTCGCGGTCGATTTCTGGTCGTCGTCCAACTGTTCCAGAAAATTGTTGGCGAATAGCGCGACTTGAGAGCCGGGGGAATCGGCGAGCTTCAGCCCTCCGGCGACCAGGCACAACAAGACAAACGCAACGGATAGAATTCGCATGGAAAGGAGTCTCACGAGGTTGGTGGGGAGCGTATCAGGCGGGTGCGGGAGAATCGGCAGCCATCGGGTCGTGTTCAGCGAGATGCCGTCTGCCCGATTCTAACGCAAGCTGGCGTCGCTACCCAGTCAGGCTATTGCGGAGAGATCGGTTACAATCCAAGGGCGTTTTGTCGACGACAGTGCGCCCTCCACCAAGTGCATCGCATGGACGACCGAAAAAAATGAATGCATCTCCGACCGGCAACCCCCGTCAGCTCCAAGAGCAGTTTTTTACAGCGATGGGTGGGCCCCAGCAATTTCAGCAACTGTTCGCCTATCTCCCGGACGTCTACTTTTTCGTCAAGGATGCCCAAAGCCGCATGATGGCGGTCAGCTCCGCCATCCTGAATCGACTGGGGGTGTCCAGCGAAGCCGAAATCATCGGGACGTCCGACTACGATCACTTTCCCGCACAACTTGCCGACGAATTTGTCCGCGACGATCGGATGGTGATCGAAACCGGCCGACCGTTGATCAATCGTGTCGAAATCTGGTACACCGAACATCGTCTGCTGGACTGGTTCGTCACCACCAAGCTGCCGGTCCGCAACACCCGTGGCGAAGTGATTGGGGTGATGGGGACGGTGCGGGATTACAATGGGGCGCGTGCCGAGATCCAAGCTTACTCGCAAATTGACGACATCTTGAATCACATCCACCAAAACCTGGATCGCAAAATCGGCGTCAACGAACTGGCGGCGATCGCGGGTGTCTCGTCACGCCAGCTGCATCGCCGATTCGTGGAGCTATTCGGGTTGAACGTGCAAGAATTTTTGGCCAAGACGCGGATCAAAGCGGCCAGTGACGCGCTGATCAATACCGACCTGAGCGTCGGAGACATCTCCTTGAAATTCGGTTTCTGCGACCAAAGCGCGTTCACACAACAGTTCAAAAAACACATCGGAGAAACTCCGCTCAAATTCCGCAAACGCCAACGCGTTCTGCCACGCATTTGATTGAGTCTCTCGACCCACCGCCCCCTACACGAACTGCTCCCCACACGAAACGACTGCCTAATGAAACGTTACTGTTGGTTGACTGAAATGCGAAGACTCGTCGGTTTGGTTGCTTTCCTCTGCGGAGGCGCGGCGTTGCTCCCGTCGGTTTGCCAGGCCCAGACCCTGCGTCCCAACATCTTGATCGCGATCTCCGATGACCAGTCCTATCCCCACGCGTCGGCCTATGGCGACGCGGCGATCCGGACCCCGAGTTTCGATCGGGTGGCCAAAGCCGGGGTGCTGTTTCAAAACGCGTTCACGCCGGCGCCGGGGTGCAGCCCGATGCGGGCGGCTTTTCTGACCGGCCGGGAGATCTGGCAGATCCGTGAAGCCGGGACACACGCCAGTTACTTCCCCACCGATTTGCCGGTCTTCACCAGCCAGCTGGCAGAAAGCGGTTACCACGTCGGGATGACGGGCAAGGGATGGGCGCCGGGCAAAGCCGTCGGTTGGCCCCACAACCCTGCGGGTAAAACCTACGGCAAGCGAAAACTGAACGCTCCCAAGGGCATCTCCTCGAACGACTACGCCGCCAATTTTGACGACTTCCTCGACGCCCGCGATGACGACCAACCGTTTTGTTTTTGGTTCGGCGCCTCCGAGCCGCACCGGGTGTTCGGCAAGGGGTTGGGCAAAGCAAACGGCATCGACACCGACGCGATTTCGGTACCCGAGTTCCTGCCCGACGAGCCGGAAATCCGCAGCGACATCGCCGATTACATGTACGAGATTCAATGGTTCGATTCGCACTTGGGACGCATGTTGGATCGACTGCAACGCGATGGCGAATTGGACAACACGCTGGTGATCGTCACCAGCGACAACGGCATGTCGTTCCCCCGTGCCAAAGCGAATTTGTACGAGTACGGGATTCACATGCCGCTGGCGGTCGCCTGGCCCGAGCGGATTCCCGCCGGTCAAGACACCGATGATCTGGTCAGTCTGATCGACGTGACGCGAACCATTTTTGCTGCGGCAGGTGTCGTGCCCCGGCAAGCGGAACAATTGCCCGGCATCAACCTGCTGCCTCGGTACAGCGACCAAGCCGACAAGGTCACGCCACCGCGCGACGCAGTTTATAGCGGTCGCGAACGTCACTCGTCGTCCCGATATCGCACGCTGGGGTATCCCTGTCGCTGCGTCCGAACCGACACCCATCTCTATATTCGCAACTTCGCGCCCGAACGGTTCCCAGCCGGAACGCCGCAGAAATACAACCGCGCCAAGTACGACGATTCCGGCAAGCTGATCAGCTTCGAATTGGGGCCGGCCGACGGCGGCTATCACGATATCGATGCCTGCCCGACGCTTGACTGGATGATCGCCAATCAAGATCGACCGGACGTCGCTCGGCTGATGCAATTGTCGGTCGGATTGCGTCCCGGCGAAGAGCTGTATGACATCGTCTGCGACCCCGATTGCCTCAACAACCTGGCGGCCGATCCGTCCTTCGGCAAGATTCGCGAGCGTCTGTCAAACCTGCTCGACAGCTATCTGCGCCGTACCGGAGATGTCCGCGTCACCGCGCCCGAGAAGGCGAACGTGTGGGAGACCTATCCGCGGGTCAGCGGTTTGCGTTGGTTCCCCGAACCGGAGTGGGCACGCGAGCATCCCGAGTGGGTTCCCGAGCAACCGTGGCTGGAAGAGCGACGGCCTTAGCGATCCAGGCTGCGAACCAGCGCCGGCAGGACGCTCAGGTTGATCAGCGTTCCGATCACCAGCGTCCATGCGACCAGCGTCCCGAAGGTCGCCGTGGGAATGAATTCGCTGGTGGACAGCACGCTGAAACCGGCGACCAACGCGAACGTCGCCAGCATCACGGGGGCACCGATGTTGCCGGCCGCAGACACACACGCCTGACCGGGAGGGCGCCCGATCGCTCGCCGACGTCGATACACCGTCAACAGGTGCACCGAGCCATCGATGGATAGCCCCACCGAGACCGCGGCGATCATCGCGGCGCCCATGTTGATGCGGCCTCCGCCGAGCGAAACGGCTGCCAAAACCAGAAAGGCGGGAAGCAAGTTCGGCACCAACGCCGCCGTCGCCAGTCGCAGGCTGCGGGTGGCAATGCCCATCAACAGCCAAATCAACATCGCCGAAACGATGAAGCAGCGCCATTGGTCCGACACCAACTGGTCGACCAAACGCGTCATGATCACGTAGTACCCGGTCACGGTGACGCGTTCGGCAACCGGCTGTTCGTTTTCGGTTTGTTCGGCTGTGGTTGGTTCGGCCTCTGCGTCCCAACGCTGCAAATGTTCCGCCGCGATGCGTTGCACGTTTGCGATCAGTTCGCGTTTGGTGTCGGCCGACAATCCCTCGGGACTTCGCAACATGACGCGCAACTTACGGCGTTGCGGCGCCTCGCCGATCGGTTCGGAAATCAATGCCCCGATGAAGGTGGGCAATCGCGTCCGCATCGCGGCGATCCGCACGGATGCCGGCATCCATTTTCCGGCCGACGAACGCCCCAGGACTTCGGTGGCATCGGCGATGCTGATCGCCTTGCTCAAACCCGCCTCGCCGCCGAGCTCGCCGAGCAAGTCGCGTTGAAGCGTTTGTACTTGCGACAGGAAAGGATTGGACAGGGTCGCGGGCACGTCGAGCACCAGGTCCCAAACCCCCGCTCCTCCCAAGTTGTTTTCGACGTTGCCGTAATCCTGGACGATCGTGCTGTCGGGCCGAAAGTTCCTTAAGAAACTGGTCTCAGTCTCTCCCCGCGTGACGGCGACAATGGCAACGACCATCACGACCGCCGCAGCAGACACGGTCCATTTGCGATGCCCGGCAAACCAGGCCGCGACACGAAAACAAAGTCGACGCAAAGTGCGCGTGAGCAGATGGCGTGTCGGCACGATGCGTCGAATCCAACGAAGTTCGGGAAGCATCAAGCAGGTGGGCGTGAACAGCAAGATCGCGACAAACACGTTCATCGCCGCGAGGGCAACCATCAAACCGAACTGACGCACGGGTAGGATTTCGGAAAAACAAAGCGCGGCGAATCCCGCCGCATCGGTCGCGCACGTCCAAAAGATCGGCGCGGCCATCCGCTGCATGACTTCTTCGGTCGATTCGATCTGAGAAAACCCGCGGCCGCGGCGACTGTGATAGCGGACGCCCAAGTGCAGCACCGCGGTGACCGCCACGACGGTGACGATGGCCGTCAGAATCGATGCGATCAATGACAACGAGATGCCGGCCAGAAACATCGTGGCTTTGGTGAGCACAACCGACCACCCGATCACGAGCGCCAGCAGCAGCACCAACCGTACGTCCAACAGCGCTAGGACCAACACCAGCGATAACAACGCAATCGTCACGAGCGCCAATCTCGCACCGTCCCGACGCACCAAGGCAAACGCTTCGTCGACGAGCACGGGTTCGCCGACCAGCGAAACGTTGCTGACCCTCTGCTGCTGGGACCACCAGGTGGTGATGTCGCGTAGCCCGGCCACGGTCGACGCGGTTTTTTGGTCGTCGATCATCACCACGACCGCCGCGTGTGAATAGTCCGCCGAGTGGGTGTAGCCGGAAAAAATGTCGCTCAGCCCCTTACCGACCGGGTCATCGGGACGCATCAGTGCCGGCGTCTTGTCAGCCGGCGATGCGTCGCCAAGCCCAAACGGAAGCAACTTGGCTTGGTTCATCCCCTCGGCCGCTTCGTTGAGCACCCAAGGTGAAAGGGTTGCGGTGACACCCTCAAGCGCCCTGACCTTTTCGGTCAATCGGCGGCTCCGCTCGATGCCGCCCGGCGTCGGCAGCGCTTCGTCGCGGTACATCAGCACCAACACGTCGTCTTCGCCGAACCAACGCTTCAGGTTTTCGTACTGCTGCAACGTGATGTCTTGATCACCGAACAACGACGAAACACTTTGTTCGGTCGTCAATCGGGTGGAGACGGGATACGCGCCGGCCAGGGTCACGATGCCGAGGGCCATCAGGACCAATCGCCAACGAATCGCGTATTGAATCAAGAACTGCATCGGGACAGGCTACGTGGACGCCATAGGACTCGTCAAGCATGCGTCGAGAGCGACCGGGAAGGCAGAGCCTCCGAGACAGCGATCCGGCATGCACAGCATGCCCTACGGGGCGATCTGACGTGTATCGCATGCCCGACGGTCGATCGGACTGATAGAATTGGCGGGGTCCGTCCCGCGTCGTCGCATTCAGGTTGTTACCCCAGAGCCGTTCCCTTGCCATCTCGATCGACCCTCCGAATGGTGCTGTTGGCCGTCGGGCTGACCCTGTTGATTCGAGGTCTGGTGATCTATTTTGATTCCGACGCGTTCGCCGCGGATCCGGATGCCTATCGCGTGATCGCGAAAACGCTGCGGCAATCCGGTGTCTTTGGTCTGACCGGTGCGGACGGATCGACGCGAGCGATCGCGTTTCGTCCGCCGCTGTATCCCTGGTTGCTTTCGATTTGCATGCCCGGCGGGCAAGTATCGCGTCTTGCCGTCGCAGGGCTGCACCTCGTGCTGGCCGCACTGACGGCCTGTTTTGTCTTTCTTGCGACTCGGCATTTCGCGGCACAGCTTCGTGCGTCGTCGTACCGAGTCGGCGGCGGGGACCGCTTGGGCCTGGCAGCGGTTGTCTTGACGGCGGTCGATCCGATTCTGTTGCGACAATCGGTCGAAGTCATGACCGAAACCTTGGCCGCAACCTTGGCGGCGGCTGTGGTCTGGTTGTGGAGCGGATGGAGTGCCGCAGCTGTGACCTCGACGCGCAGACGCGGTTCGATTTTCATTCCCTTGGGAATCGGCGTCTTCCTCGCGTTGGCCTACCTCTGCCGGCCGACTTTTCTCGTCTGGGCCGTGCTGTTGGTGATCGCCACGCCGTTGCGTTTTCAAAACCGACGTGGCTTGCAATCCGCCTTCGTGATCGCGTCGGTCGTGGCCCTCGCGGTCGGCGGCTGGACATGGCGTAACTCGCGTGTTTTGGGACATCCTGTCTGGGCCACGACGCATGGCGGATACACGTTGCTGTTAGCCAACAACGAGTCTTTCTATCGCTATCTTTCTGACGGGCAATTCGGGCAAGCCTGGGACGCCACGTCGTTTCTGAACGCCTACGCGCATCGCTACGAGGGCGACCCGCGTGAGGCGGCGTTTTGGCGACGCGACTGGACCGGGACACCGAATTACGACGCCGCGGTCTCGGAGTTTGACGACGATCGGTTGTGCTATGAATCGGCCGTGGCCACGATCAAGCGACACCCGTCTGTGTTCGCATGGTCGATGGTCGTGCGTGTGGGGCGTCTGTGGAGTCCGTTTCCGCATGCGGTCGCGGGGCGTTCCACGCCGGCCGCCCTCGCGGTCGGTTCGTTCTACGTCGCGCTGTCGGTGGGGGTGATCGTCACAATCGTGCGGCACCGGCGACGAGTCTTTGGCAGTCGCTGGTGGGCGGTCTGGTTGCTGGCGATCACACTGACGGGCGTGCATGCGGTCTATTGGAGTAATCTGCGAATGCGAGCCCCGATCATGCCCGCGATCGCGATCCTGGCGGTGTGTAGTGTGGTG
The DNA here is from genome assembly GCF_025060895.1 of Stieleria sedimenti. Classification (GTDB taxonomy): domain Bacteria; phylum Planctomycetota; class Planctomycetia; order Pirellulales; family Pirellulaceae; genus Stieleria; species Stieleria sedimenti. Next base: position 18,867 of record NZ_JANZKV010000221.1, read on the forward strand.
GGAAAACAGCCGGCGGACGATTAGTGGCGTAAGCTTCCAGCTTGCGATTCAGTCACTGCCGAATTCGAACACGCTTCGATAGGCGCCTTGTGCTTCGAAGTATTCGAGCATTCGGCGGTAGAATTCGTTGCCGCCCAGCGTGGCGCTATCGCCGATCACGATCAGCTTTCGTCGGGCGCGGGTGAGCGCCACGTTGGTCCGCCGGGTGTCGGCCAAAAAACCGATTTCGCCGCGATCGTTGCTGCGTGTCAGCGTGATCAAGACGACTTCCTTTTCTCGGCCCTGGAAACCGTCGACGGTATCGATTTCAACGTCTCGCAATTCCGGGCGATTGCGGAGCCAACGCACCTGCGCCGCATAGGGTGCGATGATGGCGATTTGATCGGGCTGTACCCCGGCTTCGATCAATTCGGTTGCGAACCGGGTGACCAGTTCGCCTTCGCCCGGATTGAGTTTACTCTCGCCGTCGCGTTCGAGTTCTTCGTTGAGGTTGGCACCGGCCGTGTCGACCAACATCAAGGGTTCTTCGGTCATCGGCGACGACTGGACGTTCGGAAGATCGCACAAACGATGCTCGACAACGCTGCGATCGGCGACCAGCGAATCATCATAGAACTCTTGTGACGAAAACTCCATGATCGCCTGGTTCATGCGGTATTGCACCGTCAGCCGTCGATAGATCGATTGGCCTTCGCGTTCGATCAGCCGATGCATCATCGAATCGCGCATCCCTTCGGCGGCTGCCTGGTCGGACAGCACCGTCGGCGGAAGCTGGCAGTGATCACCCGCCATGACGACCATGTCGGCGCGCAAGACCGCTTGCCAGACGCTTGATTCGGTGCACTGACACGCTTCGTCGATCACAACCAGATCGAACCGTGCGTCGCCCAGCAAATCTTCGTCGATCGTCGTCGTCGTGCAGATCACGTCGGAACCTTCGATGACGCCCCGGACGACGCTGCGTTCCAGCGATCGGATTTGACCGCGGAGATCACCGGCGGTGGAGTACAGCAGGCTGCGTCGCTTCTTTCCATCCCGCCCGCGATGCGCCCGCGCCGCCGAACGCATCAATTCGGATAGCTCGCGTCGCATGTCGCGGATCACCGCCGATGACGGGTCGGCGTCGACGAGTTCATCCAGCGTGTGACCGCGCAGCGATTCGAAGACCCGAGCCGGGTGGCCGACCCGCAGCACGTTGGGCAGCATCGCGACCAACCGTTCCAGCAAGTTGTCGACGGCCGTGTTGCTCGGGGCACAGGCCAACACGCGGTCGCCACGCATCACCGCTTGATAGATGACTTCGGCCAACGTCGTTGTTTTGCCGGTGCCGGGCGGGCCGTGCAAAATCGCGACGTCGGGTGCGGCTAAGGCAAACAGGACCGCGTCCCGCTGTGGCGGATTCAAATCGCTGCGGAATTCGATCGGGTCCGGATCGCCGTTGCGGATCGGACGCTGTCCCAGCAACAGGTCCCGCATCTGCTTGGCCCGACCGCTGGCGCAGCGTGCCGACGCCATCGCCGCAAGTTGTCGGCGACGGGTGGTTTCATCCGGTGAAAGATCCAGCCGAAAGTACCTTGCGTCGGGCCACTTTTCCGACGCCACCTGGATCACCGATTGGCTGCGCCGACTGACGACGCCCGCGATCCCCTGGTCGCCCGGATCGTCGGCATCGGAAATCACGACCGGTGAACCGACTTTCAGACGATTCAGCGGCAACGGTTTCCCGCCGACTTTGGCGAAATCGAACAGAAACCGTCCGGCGAGCCCCGTCTGGTGGTCTTGAAGTTGGAGCCCCAGAATCGTCTCCCCGGTCCGTTCGGCGTCACGCGTGTTTCGCATCTGCCGTCGCAGCGCCATGCGGGCGCGTTCGGCGTCCGCTTCCAGATCCAACCAGGACGAAAGGACGTCGAAGTAGTCGTCGACGCTCAATCGGTCGAGAGGTTGTTTCGCGGTGATCGTCATTCGATTGGCGTTTCTTTCTGCCCGTCGCGGATGTACGGTTTGCGGGTCTGTTCACCCTTGACCGGCGTCAATTCGCGAACCCAGATGTTACGGAACCGGACCGGGTTGCCGTGGTCTTGGATCGAAATCGGTCCTCGGGGCGGATGCGGCTTGTAGGCCGGAGGGCGGTTGTAGGGCGTGTCGCCGAGTAGCTCAAAATGATTCTGGATGACCACGCCGTTGTGGATCGCGGTGATGTAAGCCGGCGACTTCAACGAACCGTCTTCATTGAACCGCGGTGCGGTCCAGATGATGTCGTAGGTATTCCACTCGCCGGGTGCACGCATCGCATTGGCCATCGGAGGCGTTTGTTTGTAGATCGCGCCGGCCTGACCGTCGTGATAAGTTTCGGCCTGATACGAATCCAGGATTTGGATTTCATAGGTGCCCATCAGGAACAGTCCGCTATTGCCGCGGCCCTGACCGTTTCCCTTGGGAGGATTCGGAGCCGACCATTCGATGTGAACTTGGCAATCGCCGAACTCGTCGTTCGTGACGATCTGGCCCTTGCCGACCGTCACCACCCCGTCGGCGACCGGCCAGTTTTCACCGTTCTTCCACTTGGACATGTCCGTCCCGTCGAACAGCACGATGGCATCGGCCGGCGGATCGGCAGCGGTGGGCCCGGGCTGGACGACCGGGGGGGCCTGCCAGGTGATGCCATTGAGATATTCGCCTGCCGAGAGCGGAATCGCCACCAACGCGAGGGACGCGATCAAGAAAATTCGTGACATGTTGACTTGCACGGCTGGGGGGAGAGAAGTTGGAGGGACGTGATTCGGAGCGGCATTATGGTCGCTCGACGCCGATGCCGCCAGCGTCCGACGGTTTTACTCTTCAACTCGTTCCGCACGACAAACGCAACTCTGCAACCAAATCCGGACAGAACACTCTCCAGAGGAGCGCGTAGCGACACGTCTGGGATCCGCTTCATCGCTTGTTCGTCTTGCCAGCGACAACTCTCGAAAATAAAACCCACGGATGGCAGCGCGAACCCACGGATGACAGGGAACAAGAAATCCGTGGGGCCGCGCTGCTATCCGTGGGCTCAGTGGTGCCCCTTTTTTCGCTCCGCAAACCTAACCCGAGATTCAAACCTGGACGGAACGCTCGACACCAACGTGCGCCCGGTTCATCCACGATGTTGAGAGAGCGTGTTCGGGTTGTCTTACTCGTGCCGCAGGGCTTCGATCGGGTTCATCCGCGCCGCCCGGATGGCGGGGTACAGTCCGCTGACCAACCCGACCAGGACGGCGATCAGCACCGCCAACGGAATCGTTTCATAAACGATCGTCGGTTTGGCTTCACGAATCGCATCGGGCAGGGCGGCGAACTTGTCCGGGAATCCTTCGCGGACGATATAGATCATGCCCTCGTACATCGCCGGGCCGAGAAACCCGAGCAGGATGCCGAGCGCGGCGCCACAGAAACTGAGCACCAACGTCTCGACCAGAAACTGCCGCACGATGTCGACACGTTTGGCGCCCAACGCCCGGCGAATTCCGATTTCGCGAGTTCGTTCGGTGACGCTGGCCAACATGATGTTCATGATCCCGATCCCGCCGACGATCAGCGAGATACATGCGATCAAAATTCCGATGCCCAAAAACATCAGTCTCAAATTCCGTGCCTGTTCGAGCAATTCCAAGGGGAAGACGACGGCAACGTCGCCCATCTTGGCATGATTTCGATCCAGCAAACGTTCGATCATTGCCGCACTCGAACGCACCTCGTCGACGCTGCCGACCTGCAAGGTGATCTGGTTGAGTTCCATGATTTCGATTTGGAACTGTCCGCTGCGGCGGGTCACAATGCGGTCGCCGACGCGGCTGCGAATCGTCTGGATCGGCACGTAGACGTCGGACGAAAAGTCTTGCGAATCGAGCGATCCGCCGATGGCGGCGGAGGGATTACGGGGTTCCAAGACACCGACGACCCGGTAGTAATCTTTGCTCTCGGGAATGTAAACGCGTTTGCCCAACGGGTCTTCGTAGGGAAACAGCCGTTCGGCAACGCCAGCGGAAATGACACACACGGTGTCGGCGAGAATGCCATCGGCATCACTCAAAAAACGGCCACCGCGGTTTCGAATGGCCAGCGTGTTGACGTCGGCATAGCCGGGGGTGCAACCGACCAGGCGTCCGTCGATGGTCCGATCACGAAACGCGAATTGACGCCGGATCTCGCGGATCGGCACGGCTGTCTTGATCGTCGGAACGCTGGCGAGAATGGTGTCCAGATCGCGTCGCAGCAGACCGTACTGACTGGCGAATCCGCCGGCGGCCAGTTTCTCTTCCGGCGGTTTTTGGCTGCGAACGATGATCGTGTTCGCACCGAGTGATTCAATTTGTTTCTGAACTTGATCGCTGGCACCCTGGCTGACCGCGGTCAATAGGATGACGGCCCAAACACCGATCAAGATGCCGAGCATGGTCAAACCGCTGCGGAGCGGGTGGAGCGCGAGGCTTTTGACCCCGAGTCGAAGCGTGCGGAGCCAAATCATCTTAACGGTCGCCCTCTTTCAACAGTTGCTCGACATGCTTGCGTTGGAAATCGCGTGCGGCATTGCGGGAATCTTCCGTGTTGTTCTCGTCTTTGTGCAGTTTCCCGTCTTTCAAACGCACGACACGTTTCGCCCGTGCGGCAACGAAGTCTTCGTGGGTGACCAGAATAATCGTTCGGCCCTCCTCGTTGAGCTGATCGAAAATCGACAGGATTTCTTCGGTGGTGACGGAGTCCAGGTTTCCGGTCGGTTCGTCGGCAAGCACAAAGTACGGGTCGTTGACGAGCGAGCGGGCGATCGCGACGCGTTGCTGTTGTCCCCCGGACAATTGCGTGGGCCGGTGATCGAGACGATCACCCAAGCCGACGCGTTCGGCCAGTTCGATCGAACGAGCTCGTTCTTTCGCGCCGATGTTGCCCTGGTAATACAGCGGCACCTGGATGTTCTCGACGACACTTAGTTGTTGGATCAGGTTGTACGATTGAAACACGAACCCGATCCGCTCGGAACGGATCTCAGCGAGTTCGTCATCACTCATCGTGGCGATATCATCATCGCCGAGCATCAACGAACCCTCGGTCGGCTTGTCCAGGCAGCCGAGCAAGTTGAGCAGCGTACTCTTGCCGCTTCCCGACGGTCCCATGATGGCGACGTAGTCGCCTTCGGGAACGTCAAAGGAAACGCCTCGCAACGCTTTGACGGTTTCGCTTTTGAGCACGTAGTGCTTTTGTAGGTTGCGAATCGAAGTGGCCAGGCGCTTGGGCGTGGTCGCGGCCGCATTCGGATCGGCCTTGGAGGACCGGTAGGCATCAGTCATCGACATGTTCGGATCAACCTCCCGCCCGCTGGCGGATCATTGTCATGATCTCATCGCGGGTGACGGCACCGTCGCCGTCGCTATCGGCGGCGGAGATTCGGTCGCGGAAATTGGGGTCGATGGCACTGAGTTCCTCGGCGGAAATCGTCCCGTCGCCGTCTTTGTCGCCGTTTTCCATCATTCGGGCAACGATCGTCGCAGGGTCGGGGCGGCCACCGCTACCGGGTCCGCCGGCTCCACCGCCGCCTTTACGTCCACCACCACCAACAACGTCTCCCGGTCCGTCTTCGATCTCAATGGGTTTGGCATTGGGGTCGACATCGGCGATCTCACGCATTTCGCTGTTGTCGTCGGCGGAGACTTCGGGCAAGTCCATCAGGTCCAGGTGCTGGCGAAGATTGAGCACCACGGATTCGCCTTCATTCAGGCCTTCTTCGATCGTTGCCATCGTGTCGTTGGTCGCGCCGATCGAGACTTTGGTCGTTCGGAACGACTCCGGTCCGTCTTTGACCAACGCGAACATTCGGTTGTCGTGTTCATAAAGCCCTTGGATGGGCATCTGAATCGCATCTTCGAGTTGCTGGACAAAGATCTGCACCTCCGCGGTCATCCCGGTTCGGATGTTTTCGGGGGGATTCAAGATGTCGATCAACACGGCGTATTCCTTGATGCCCGAGCTGGTAAAGCTACTCGGTTCGGCATAGCGATTGACCTTCGTCACCCGGCCTTTGAGGGTCAGTCCGGGAATCGACGAGACAGAGATCTTGACCGCCATGCCTTCTCGGATCAGCGTGATTCGCGATTCGTTGACTTTGCTTTTGACCTGCATCTTGGTGGGGTCTGGCAGATAAATGATCTCCTGGCGTTCTCGGACCGACGCCCCGGCTTCGACCACGAACTCGGCGTTCCCACCTCGACTGCTGTATTTGTTGGCGTGGACCACGACGCCTGACGCCGGTGCCGTCAGGATACAGTTTTTGATTTGTTCTTCCGTGTCGGCCAATTGAATTTGCTGTTCCAGCAATTCGCTTTCGTAGGCGGTCAGCTGGGCCTGGGCGGATTCGATGTCGCTGTCGAACTGGACCAGCATTTTTTTCTTGGTCAGATTCTGGAGCACGCGGAGCCGGCCCTCGGCGGCTTCGAGTTCGTTGCGTGCTTTGGCGACGGCGAACTTGTCGGCGTCCAGCTGCAGCGACTTGATCAGCCCCTTGGCGACCAATCGCTGACTGCTTTCGAGGGCCTTTTGGGCCTTCACCAAGTCCTGCTCGGCGATCAGTTTTTCATTTTGGATCGCACGTTCGTCGGTCATGTAGACGCCTTCCAGGTATTCCTGGCGGGCGATTTTCGCCTGCTCGACTTGGGCCTTGGCGGTCGTCACGTTCGCTTCGGCCGCGATCACGCGGATTTTGTCTTCGTTGAGTGTTTGTTCCAGTTGGGATGCATCCAGTTCGACCAACTTGTCGCCTTCTTCCACTCGCGCGCCCTCGTCGATCACCCACAAAATCGACGTGCCGCCGGTGCCGCTGCCCCGCGATTTGACCAGACACACCACGGCGATGTTGCTGCTGCTCTCGATTTCGCCTTGTTCGAGCACGATGTGATCGAATGGACCCTTGACGACGTTTGCCGTGATGATCTCGCCGGATGTGCTGCCGTCGCCATTGCCATAGAACAGGGCGTAGCCGATTCCACCGAGAATTCCGGCAACCACCAAACAGGCGACGACGGCTCCGAGTGCACCGCCTCGACGCGGACGCAGCGGCGAAAAACGGGAAAACGACGTGCTCTCAGCGGGGCGCGGGTTCAATTTCATAAGAAAACCGTAGAAACGGAGGGCAGGATGTCTTTGGGGGCGGGATGTCAAAGCACACAAGCCGGATGCGAGAAGGGAGCCAATTGATGAAACCCTGGTTTCGCCAAATGGTTCCGCTCCCTTCCAACTTTCAGTCATTGACATGCACCAACGCATACGGTTGGGCGGATCGTCGACCGACGACCGCCAATCCGGACCGGTGTGTCAGGGGACAAGACGTGGCTTGGGTGGGCCGAGAGCGGCAAGCGACAGGCCAACGCCTCCGACCGCAACGGGCCCGCATGATAGTCTACTCGGATGGCAAATGGGACAATGCGAAAACTTGTCGTCGACCGGACGAAATTTCAGTGCCGGAAACGCCAGTCTTCGCAACTGTAACGTTTTGACACCAACTCGACCGCTCGGGTCATGACGGCGTCGGGGATCTGGTCCGGCAGCGGCTCGAATCGTTCGGCGAAATCGAACTGTGTGGCCAAGGCATCTGCCAGCATCGCAGGATCCAGCGGAACATTGGTGAGAAAGGATTGGTGATCACGCCCGTCGCGATAGTCGGGCTGGCGCGGGGCGAAATCCAGACATCGCGACACGTTTTCCAAATCGGCCGCGTATAAAACGGTCCCGTGGTAGAGCACGTGGCTTCGTGTGACCCGCAACGCGTTGCCGGAAAACTTGCGGTTCCGCCAGGTCAAATCACAGATCCCCTGGAGCCGGATCTCGGGCAGTTGGCGTTTCGCCGCCGCCAGCACTCGCTGCATCACAAACGTGTGGGCTTCGTCGATTTTGGCGAGATGGGGCGAGTGCTTCAGCGACAACACGACGCTGTACATCAGACACCCCGGCCCGCCGACGATCGATGCCCCTCCACTGCAGCGGCGATAGATCCCGATGCCGTGGCGATCGCAGTGCTCGCGGTCGGTCTCACGATCCACCTTGGACGATCGCCCCAACACGACCGTCGGGCTGGGAAATTCCCAGGTCCGAAAACTGGGGCCGATCTCGCCCGATTCGGCCCCCATCAGAAACGCCTCATCCAAGGCCAGCAACATCGCAGGGTCCAACACGCTTCCTCTCACGTTCCCCTCAGCGATTGCAACAGCGGCATCCGGACGACCTTCATCGCCGCCACCAGTCCGGCGAGGAGTCCGAAGACGACGATCGCCAGCACCACGATGATCGGTTCGAGGATTGGTGGCCGCACCCCGCCCGTCAGGGCATGGGGCAGCACCGCGACGACCGCACAGGCAACGCCGCAACCGATGCCGATCAACAACAGGGACGCGGTTTCGCCCATCACCATCGCCGCCAAGCGGACTTGGGTGAACCCGATCGCCCGCATCACGGCAAGCTCGTTGCGGCGCTCGAGCACATTGCGCAGTTGTGCGATCGCCAGCCCGACAGTGCCCAGCAACAGCCCCAATCCGCCCAGGCTTTGGAACGTCCTCAGGTACGTGTTCTGAACCGCCATCATGCCGCTGAGCACTTGACGGGCATCGGAAACGTCGAAACCGATGTCGCCCAGGCGGGTTTCCATGGCCGAAGCGATCGTGTCGGAGTCTTGGCCATCGGTGTTGATCAACACGTAGCGATAACCGCTGATCTCAGGAAACGACGCTTCAAAATTGGTCTCTCCGACGATCAGCCGACCTTGCAACAGCGAGTTTTCGAGCAACCCGACGACCTCGAAATGCAGCGTGCGGTTGTCATAGACAAACGCTTTGCGCTCGCCGATCCCCTTGATCATCTGCAGGCTCCACATCGCCGTGTTCTGATCGACGATCATCGGGATCGGATCGTCTTCGCTGCCACTCGCTTTGCGGCCGAGCAACGACCACGCCGTCTGGCCTTCGCTGTCGGATTGGCCTTCGGTATCGGGGGCGGCCGAGGCGTAGAAACGGAATTTGCCGAGTGATTCGGCGGCCTGGTCGGGAACGCCCAGCACGGTCGGCTCGGTGGCTTGGTAGAGATTGTTGCAACTGGCGTCCTGTCCGCTGCGAACGCGCAGTGAAACGATCGTGGCCGACGAGACGAGTTCGGCGTCGTTTCCCAACAGTCCCCTCTGGACGTCGGCGTCGGCCAGATCTTCGTACAACGGCTGCGCGGTCTCGGCGACCAAGTCAAACCCGCCGGTGCCTTCATCGGACGGCTGCAACCGAAACGCGGTGATGGCGACGATCAAAAACGATGCGGTCGCCATCAAACCGATCGTCAATGTGCTCCGCAGCGGCGCCCGCGTCGAGTTGCTGCGGGCCAGTCGGCCGAGTGAATAGCCGGGGGCGGAATCGCGATCGCGCTTGGATTTTCGCAGCCCTTCATAGACGAGCATCAGGATGGCGATCAACAACAACATGCCGCCGCCGACGAATCCGCCGGCGGCGGTTTGTCCGCCCGACATCGCCCCCGCGATTCCCGCGCCGATTGCCATCACGAACAACGCCAACGCAATGCGACGCGGCCACGAACTGACGTTTTCCTCCGCCTGCACTTCATCGGATGCATCCGCGCCACGCAGCAGCGTCACGGCTTGGTTGTTCAGCATCGAACGCAATGTCCACCACAGCGTGCCCGCACCGATCAACAATCCAATCAAACCGCCGCCGACAAGACTTTGCGGGGTCGCATGGAAGGTCAGAAATGGAACGGTGACCGCACCGACCCAGTAGGTCCGCAGCGCCGCCAAGACCGCATGGGCGTAGCCGATCCCGCCGGCAACTCCAAGCAACACGCCCACCAACGCAATCGCCACGCCTTCGCCGAGAAAAAGGCGTGAGACCTGTTTGCGCTGCAATCCGATCGCCATCAACGTCCCCAACTCGCGGCCGCGGCGGACCAGGCCCAATCGGAACAACATCGCGATCAACATCACGGCCGAAAAAATCACGAAACAGCTGAGCGCTAAAAACAGCCCGTCAAACGGCGTGGTACCTTTGGACGCGGCCAATTGAGCCGCTCGAATCGGACGCGGGTGCCAACCGAGTTCGGGCAAGACGGGCTGCAGCGCCGCGACGATCTGGGTTTGCAACGCATCGACGTCAACGGCAACCGCCGGATCGATTCGCAATCCGGTCGTTTCACCGAACCGGCTGCCGAACAAACGCCGTCCATCGGCCAGCGGAATGAACGCCTTGGGAGTCAGTCGGTGGTTCTTCCAATAGTCGTCGTCTGCGGCCGGCACGTCACGCGTCAATTCGAACGGCGTGTCCCAATCACTCATCGAATCTTGATCGGTCACGCCGGGGACGGTGGGGGTCAAATTCGGATCGTTGTAGCGAGTCGGTTCGCGGTCGAACACTGCGGGACGGCTGCGGAAATAACGCTTGGCCGGCTCGGTGATCGGCACGATCCCGGTGACGACGGACTGAAACCTGCGCTCGATTTCCTTCCCGTTTTCGACCTCCGGTTCGAAGTAAGCGATCCGAAGACTGGCGCCCACGTCGACACCGAGACGTTCGGCGGTCCACGAGTTGATCACCATCGGAATGACGTCGTTTTCCGGATCCGATTCGCCGAAATCCAGTGGCAACTCGGGCGACGAATCGATCGCCGTGATCGTGCTGTAGGTCACCGTCGCGGATGCTTCCCCGCGATCATCGAGTGTTTCGATGGCGTTGGCCAAATAGGTCATCGCCGGAGTCACCGACCCGTTCGGCAACGCAGCGGTGATGGCTTCGACCGCGGTGTCGTCGAGCATCAAGCGATCGCTTGTCAGGCTGTAGTAATCAAAAATCGTCTTGTCTTGAAAGGTCTTGGTGACCCGTTCCAGTTGCAGTCCCAGATCCGACAGGCCCACGTGAATTTTTGCTGGATCGATCGTGACCGAAGCCAGCGCGATGTTTGCTTGTCCGTCACGCTCCAGGACTTCGCCGATGACGTCGCGCGAGAGGAACACGTTCTTCGGCGCCGCTTGGGCCGGCGAAAGTGAGAACCGCGCCAACCCGCGATCGGGCAGAATGTCGACCACCGTCAGCCGCGGAATCCCTTCGGTTTGAACGTCACGCCGACCGAGCGGGCTGTCCGCCGGTACCGCCTGCTCGACCGGTAAACGCACCGTGACCTGGTCCCCGATTTGAACGCCCAATTCGACCGCCAACGCTTCGGTCAAGACGATGGTGTCATCACCCGGCATCGTCTTCGGTGCGATGCCGGAAACGTCCAATTCCCAGAACGACTCATCGCATCCGATCGTCTGGACCGCGCCGGCACGACGCGAGTCGGCCGATCCGACGGTTTCAATCACCGCGCGGTCGAACAACAACACCGTCGCCAATTGCGAGGGATCCACGCCCAGCGTCGTGGCAGCGTTGTCGGCGGAGAAGAATCCGCCGGGGGCGAGGACCGAATCGATCTTGCCCAGTCGCTCGACCGTCAAACCACGCAGACTGCCTCGCATCGAATCGCCGACCAGCAAGGCGCCGACGATCACCGCGGTCGCGATGGCGACCCCCAACGCGACCGCCAACGACGTCCGCCAGTTGTAACGGACGCCGGAAACAACCATCGAACCGGCACTCAATCGGGCAGCCGTGGCGGGAGGCGGTGGGTTCATCTCAGGCTTCGTTGAGGTTCGAGACATCCGGACAATTTGGGGCGGTCGATTGTCCGTCAACGAAGGCGATGTTGCAACGCGTCTGTGGGGGAGGTGGGAGGAGCGGCGGAGAGGGCAGGAAAATCGGGGGCAGAAAAATGGGTGGGAGCAGGACGAGGAGGAGAGACAGGAAAATGGATGACAAGAAAACCTGAAACCTGAAACCTGAAACCTGAAACCTGAAACCTGAAACCTGAAACCTCATTCCACCAGCAACGCTCCCGAGGCTCCGGATCCGATCTTTCCGTCGGGGTTGTCGACGGTCGCCCAGAGGCGGACTTGGCCGGTGACGGGGTGCATTTCGGGCGAGACGAAAGTGACACGGCCGCGGAGGTGCTGACCGTCGTTTGCTCCGGCGGGCGTGAATTGGACGGCGCGTCCGACCAGTTGCGGGCCGTGTGTGTTGCCGTCGACAAAGCCTTCGACGCGAATCGGGTCCAGCGAAAGGATGCGGACGATCGGCTCGCCGGCTTCGACCCACTCACCCGGTTGAACGTCGATTTCCGCGACCATGCCTTCGACACGCGTCCGCACGGTGTGTTGCTCCAGCCGAGTCTGTGCGATCGAAACGGCGGCTTGTTTTTCAACGGCGGCGGCTGCGGCGACCATCAAGTCGTGTTGGGCTTGCTCGATCGCCAGCGCGGCCTGATCGACTTTCAAGCGAATTTCCTCCAGTTCAAAGTCGCTGACCGCCCCCGGATAGGCTTGGTTGGCCAATCGGCTCTGCTGCATCTCATGCTCGCGGACTTGCAAGGTCCGTTGGGCGTAACGCAAGTTGACGTCGTTATCGCTTTCCAAGCGTGCGGCGTCCAGGGCGGCCTTGGCGGCGACCAATTCTTTTTCCGCCAGGTCGTCTCGCAATCGGACCAGTACCGCATCGACTTGCACCTGATCGCCTTCCTGCACGTCGACCGATGAAACGACGCCGGACAGCGGCGCGGCGATGAATGCGTTTTTGATCAACGAGGTCTGGGCGTCTTCGATCACCAGTGCATCCGAGGGTGACGCGGCGTCTGCATCGATGTCGACCGCTTCGTCGGACTGCGCGATGACGTTGCCGCCCGCAAGTATCAACAAGGAAACGATCGCGAATGCAAAACCGGCGGTCCGAATCACCGAACGAATCGAAAGAGGCCGGGGGCGAGAGATCGTGATGGACATGAGGGCATCAGTGGCAACGGGAATCGGGTCGCGCTAGGTCACAAACAATCACGCGGGATCGGAGAGCCAAATTATTTCAGCGAATCGAAGAAACAAGCGACGGCGTGGCGCAAGCTGTTCGGCCATGGCCGGATCGAACGGGTCGTGCGGAAAGTCGGGATTGTTCCCGTTACCAATACGGCAGCGCCCGCTGCCTCCGCCGCTAAAATGGAAGCTCCCGCGGTGCGGTGATCGTGGAGATGGGTTTTCCAAGGCTGAGAGGAGAGATTGCGACGGTGGCACTTGAAGACAAATTGATTGAATGGGACGGCAAGTCGGCGGAGTTTTTGCGAGACGTCTACGACCGGTCCGTCGGTGGCGACCATTTCCTAGACGATTTGTTCCCGCTATTGACCGAGACGAAGTTCCAAACCGCGGCGACGTGGTTGTTGAAACGTCACCTCGATGAGGGGCATTCGATCTCCGGGACACAGAAAGCCACCTTGTTTCGTTCATTAAAAACGCTCGATGATTGGGAGTCAAAGCTGCACGCGTTGCAGTGCTTGCCACATCTTTCGATCACCCGAGGGCAAGCAAAACCGGCGGCGGTCTTCCTGCGCCATTGTTTGCAAGAAAAAAACAAATTTGTCAGAGCGTGGGCGTACGGCGGTTTTCATCTGCTGTCACAGCAGCACGAGGAATTTCGAGTGGAGGCGACCGAACGCATCGAGTGGGCCATCGAGCACGAATCGCCGTCGGTTCGTGCGCGGATTCGTCAGGTGCGAGGGACGTGCTAGACGATCCGCTTGAGCACGGGGAACTCGAGCGTGAACTTGGTTCCGCGTCCGACTTCGCTTTGCACGCTGATCCGGCCGCCGTGGGCTTCGATGATTTTTCGCGCCGTCGGCAACCCCAGTCCGCTGCCGCCTTCCTTGGTCGTGTAGAACGGTTCGAACATGTGCATGATGGTGTTGTTGTCCACACCGCGACCGCTGTCGATCAGATCCAGCGCGACGCTGGTTTGCGTCGAATAGGTGCGTGCCAACAGCTGTCCGCCGCGGCCGGTCGCTTCGAGCGCGTTTTTGACCAGATTCATCAGGGCGGCTTGCAGCGAGTCGCTGTGCAGCGCGATCGAAGGCAGGTCGCTGTCCAAATAGCGTTTGATTTCGATGCCCCGCTGAGCCGCCTCGGCCTTGTAAGCGCGGAGCACGGTATCGACCTGGTCGTTCAAGGATCCGGAAACCAGATCGATGTCTCTGAGCCGAGCGTATCGCAGGAAATCTCGCAGCAAGCCCTGCATCCGCTCGCACTGCTCACGCACGATATTGACTCGTTCGATCGACCGTCGGCTTTGCGGCGAGTTCCAATCGGCCAAATCTTCGCTCAACAGGTCGATGTTCATGTGAATCACCGACAACGGATTCTTGATCTCGTGGGCCAGCGATCCGGCGAGTTCGGCGAGCTCTTCGTACTGAGCCCGCAATGCGTCGATGGGGGAGGTTTTCTCGTTGGAAGTCATTGCTGGCGGTCAGGGGCGAGGTCAATCGATGGATGCGATGGTGGCGACCTTCGTCGGTGTCAGGTACGATTGTAACGATGGTCCCACTGCCAGATAGTCGGCGATGGATGCGGCCTGCCGTTTTACGCCGGCATTGAAGTGCGATGAACGATCTTGATGGGCAACCGCCCCCGCTGAACCCGTTTGCCCCGACGTCGCATCTCGGCTCGGACAGCATTGGCGAGGCGGCATCGACGTCCGCGGAGTACTCGAATCTTCGCATCATGCTCTCGGTCATCGCCGCGGTGACGGCTTCGGGAGGGCTGTTCGGGATCGTGCTCTCGGCGGTCGCCGTCGGATCGATCCAGTTGTTCGGCGGGATGTCCGATTTCGGGACCGATGTGCTGCCCCTTCTTTGGGCGGTTGCGTTTGCGACGGCCGCCGGGCTGGTCATCGCCGGCGTCGGATCGGCGATCTTGGTGCCGATTTGTTTTTTGCTCGCCAGCGGCCTGAAATCGTCTGGATCGCCGAATTGGGATCGCAGATCGATCCACAAGCTTGGAGCCGTCTGCGGTTTCCTGAGCGGCTGGATCCCGACGATTTTTCTGACCGGATCTGGGATTTCGGGCGTCTTGGTGGGGCTGATCCCGGCCGGATTCGCCGTGGTGGTGGCCCCCCTGCTGTTGCGTCGGCTGCTTCGTTAATGCGTCGTCAACGTTGGAGAAGCAACCGTTGGTGTCCAGCCTTGAGGCGCTCCCACTCGCTGCGGAGCAGCGACACCGGGCGGCTAAAGCCCAATACCGCTAAGTTAACATGAATGAGGGGGCCCGGACGCTGGCGCGAACCGGCTGATGTCAAACGAATATCAGCCGTTTGGCGCGAGCCTACGGGCCCTCATCTGAAGAAACGACGCTTAACTTAGCGGTATTGGGCTAAAGCTGCACACCAACACTGCAGACCACTAGGTTTCCGTGATCGCGTACAGCCCGCCGCCGTCGTGGCG
>NZ_JANZKV010000222.1 GCF_025060895.1 Stieleria sedimenti
AACGGCGGTCCCTACCGCGACAATGATTGTGGCTCCGCGATCGGAGCGGACAGAACATCGTTCTGCCCCGTATCATTCTGCCATCGGAAACACTTTCGCAACGAGCGGCCGACTACCGTTTCTTCTTGGTCGGCGGACGTTTGCGTTTGCTCGGCGGCTCGACCGGGGCTTCCGGCGTTTTCTGGTTCACCTGGTCGAGCAATTTTTCGGTCAGTGTTTTCTTACCACTGCCCGATTTTTTTTTGGTCGCCACCGCGTCGATCACATCGCCGTCGGCGTCCAGGTCAAAGTGCTTGCCCTTGGGCAGGGTCTTCTTGACCAACAAGCGTTCGCCGATGCCCCACATGCTGCTGGCGATGAAGTAGATGCACAGGCCGGCGGGGACGCGGAAGAAGAACAGCCCCATGAACAGCGTCATGATCGTCATCACTTTTTGCGTCATCGCGGTCTGTTCGTCGGTGGCCGGCGGCATGAACAGTTTTTGCTGGGTGATGAACAGCACGACGACGAAAATCGGCAAGATATTCAGATAGGGTCCCAGCCATCCCGTGCCGCGACCGGCGATAAATTCCGGCATCCAGTCGCCCCAGTACATGAATTGATCGGGGGCGGCCAAGTTAGAGGCCCAGCCGTTGGGCGACCACAGCGGTTTTTGCCTCAGGTCGATGTCGACCGACAGGGCCCGGTACAGCCCCATGAAAATCGGCAACTGCAAAAACATCGGCAAGCAGCCGGCCAGCGGGTTGAACCCGACCCGCTTTTGCAGGGCCTGCTGAGCCTTCAGGCGGCCTTCCATGTCGTCCTTGTATTTCTCCGCGATCTTCTTCATCTCCGGAGCCAACTCTTGCATCCGCTGGGCATTGACCGCCGCGTTTCGGCTGAGCGGGAACATGCAACCGCGGACGATCACCGTCAGCAGGACGATGGCGACGGCGTAGTTGCCGACGATGCTTTGCAAAATGTGCAGCAGTCCCGAGAGCAGGCTGGAAAAGAAGGAGAACCAACCGTAATACACAAAGTCGCCGATCCCATATTGCTCCAGCAACTCGGGTTCCTTGGGGCCGGCGTACATCCGCAGCGACTGGCCAAAGGCCTGGCCGGGAGGAACCTCGATCGTCTTGCCGTTCAAGAAATACGAAACGTTGACGGCTCGCTCTTTGTGTTTCTCCACATCCTCTTCATCGGCAACGATCGTTGCGTTGGCTCGGTCGTAAGCCCCCAGCGACGTCTTTTCGTCGGGCGGCATGAACGCGACGGCGAAATACTGCGCGTCGACTCCGATGTAGTTCAAATCGCGACCCGCCTCGCCGCTGTCGGAGGCGAAGATCGCGTAGTTGGGGTCCTTGGGGTCATTGCGTGCTTCTTTCAGCAGCGTCATCCCGCTGACCAAGCGATGTCCTTCGGCGGTGGTGCGATAGACCACGTCGCGGGCGGCCGCACCGCTGAAATTGGGGCTGATCTTGTTGCTGTACCACCACCCTTCCGGCGTGATCCCGTTGGGGCCTTCCAGTCTCAATGCCAGGTTTTGTGCGGTCTCGCCGAGGTTGACGACCTCGACGTCCATGTCGACGACATAGCTTTGCGGATTCAGGGTGAACGATCGCGTCATCCGCACCGCTTCGCCGCCGATCGGCTGCAGGGCTTTGGAGCCGATCGTCGTCTCAAAGCGGATGGTTTGGCGACCATCGTCACCGGTTTGTTGACTGGCCGTCCACATTTGGGTTTCCGGGTCGGCCAAGGTTTGCAGCGAACGCTCGCCGATGGGGATTTCCTTGCGGCCCACTTGAGCCAGGGTGACCAGGCATGACAGACGAGACAGGTTGCCGGGGATCGCATCCTCACCCCCGTAGCTTGCCAGCCGGATCAGGTCCAAGGGATGCTCAGACAACTTGGCTTCAAACAGTAGCGGTTTCGCCGTCGGTCCGCCTCGGACGACCTCCACGGTCACCGTGTCGCCCGGTTTGGTGGTCACCAGCGATTCCTGGATGTCGTTGACCGAGGAAATCGGGGTTTCGCCGATCGCCACGATCACGTCTCCGACCTGGATTCCTTTTTCACCGCTGGTGGCGACGGCGAGCGCGGCGGGCGTCCCCGGACCGACGACGTTGACCGTGACGCCGTCGATCTGTGCGTTCGTCCGGCCGGCAAAGTACCCCAAATAACCGCTGCGTGTGTCCACACGACGGTACGCAAAGCGGCCTTCCTCGTTGCGGGTCGTGATCTCCATCCGCTCGATCGCGCCGCCCTGATTGCGGAACGTGATCAGCAGATTCTGTTTGTCGGCCGGATCCATCGAACCGATGGTGAACCACTTGGTCGTACCCTTGGTCGACTGGATCCCACCCTCTTCCGTCTCCGCATCGCCGTCCCCCAACACTTCTTCGCTGGTGGGGGGAGCCGGTTCGCTGGCCGCAGCGGTTTCGTCGTTCTGCTCGGTAACCTCTGCCGCCTGGTCCGCCAGCGGCCCCTGTTCGGGCTGTGGCGGTGCGACGACGGCGCGGAGGGACAGATAAAAAAAGAGGAATGCCGCCGATGCGACGACAAACGTGTAGGTGCGGCGATCCACGATCGATCCGGTTGGGTTTGGATGTAGGGAAGTTCACCGGCGGTGATTTGACGCGGTTCGACACGCCAGGATTCAGTCCTGAGCACTAGGGTGTGTCAGGGAGTGCCAGGGAGTGATGGTGCGGTGGTTTCAATTGGGGGCGGAAAACGGGCATTCCGGGCGCGTATTCTGGCCCCCAAGGCGGATCTTGGGAAGACGAAGCCGGCAAGAAGCCTGAGCGGAAACGCCAGAACCGGCTGAAATCGGAACACTCGGGGAAAATTGCCTGGCCGGAGGAGCAAATTCTCTCCATCTCTTCGCCTCGACGGGAGCCCCAGGGAACGTCGGCAAGACTCGGCAGCGGATGGGGCGTCCTTCCAGGGCTAATGCAAACATCAACTTTCTGATCCGGCGGCTGACACCGCATCCCCCGCAAACCGGTCGCACCGTTTCGTGTCTTTCGGTCCAGCAGACTTCAATTGACGCCTCCGCGCCCCTTCTGCTATTCCCGACGGGCCAATTTCCCTCTCGGCTATGGATACTCACCGATGACTTCCACTCGACATTTCGGCTTGGGCCTTTCCCTGGTCTTGATCGCCATTTGCACCCCTCGTGATGCCCTCGCCCAGGCGAATCAGCAGCGTGGCGCGACGTTCGGCGGAATCGCCGGCGCGATCGCGGGGGGGCTGATCGGTGATCACAACGATGAAGCCGGCGCGGGCGCCGCGATCGGTGGGGTCGTCGGTGCGGTGGCCGGAGGCATCTTGGGGAACGCCGCCGACAAAGAAGCGGCGCTGGAACAGCAACGGGCGGCTTATTACCAGGCACAGCAACAACAGTATGCCGCTCAGCGGCAGGCCGCGGTCCAGCAATCCGCCGTCACGCTACAGGACGTGGTCTCGATGTCGCGAAGTGGGCTCAGCGACCAGGTGATCATCAATCAGGTTCGGCAACGCGGCTACCTCGGCAAACTCGCCGTCGCCGATATCATTGCCTTGCATCAGCAGGGTGTCAGCGAAAATGTGATCACGGCCTTGCAAACGGTCGGTCCCCCAGCTTCGCCCGCCCCCGTCACCGTCGCTCGCCCGACGCCAACGGTGGTCGAGCAACGGATCTATCGCCCGGCGCCGATCATCATCGAGCAACACACGCTGCCGCATTATCCGCCGCCGCACTATCGGCACGGACGTCGGCCGATGTTCTACTACCACCACCACTGATCAACCGTCGGACAGGCCTTGCCGCGCCCTCAACCGCAGCACCATGGCTGCGGTGACCGCCATCACCAAGAGCGTGCTGAAAGTAAAGTAGCCGACCACGATGTGTAATTTCCCGGCATTCACCTCCGGGTTCTCCGGCGCGATTTCTTCGTTCAGCGGTAACGCGAACAGCGCCGAAAACGGGCTCGCCACTCCGGTCCAATCGGCCTGGGCGATCAGCGGGGCGTTCATTTCCAGTGTTCTCGCCAGTGTCGAGAGCGCCGGCGGTGCGACGTACAGCATCAGCAAAACGGCATAGGTCGTCAGCAAAGCGATCGACGACTTGCGTGTGAACAGGCTGCACGCCAGTGCGATCACACAGTTGACCAAACAGACCACCGCGATGATCAAAAACATGCCCAAGACCGTCAAGCCGTTGGACCAAAACGACGTGTTCAGCGCCGCACCCAGTATCAAGGGCCACATCAGAAACGACGTCAGCACAAAGCTGATTCGAAACCGCACCACAAATTTTCCCCACAGAATCTGGACGGGCGAAAGCGGCGTCGTCAGCAGTAGGTCCAAGGTCTGACGTTCGCGTTCACTGGTGATGCTGCTGGCCAGGAACGATGGCCCGACCAGCATGTTGAACACGATCACGTAAACGCCGAACCAGGGCGCATGTTGTTGTTGAAAGAACAAGAACACACCCATCATCGGGATCGCCAGCAAAATGCTGATCTGGATCACCAGACGCAACATCAACGTGCCTTGGCTGAAGATCTCGCTGTGCAGTTCTTTGTCGTAGACGGGATTCGCCCCGTCGGCCATCATTTCGTCTTTGCGTGGCGGCGCGAACAATCGGTCGGGAAACTGGTCCGGTTGAATCACCAGCCCGACCGCCTCTTCGGCTTCACGTTCCAAATCGATCACTTCTTTGCCTTCGCTGCCCACGTCCGGCGGATAGAGCATGCGCCCGGCTGCGGCGGCCCCCATCAAGATCACGGCGGTCAGCCCGAAAGCCGGGAAGACGATCGCGGAGATCTTGAGCCGCAAGTCACCCTCGCTGGCCATCGAGGCCCAAAACAGGCAGGCGCCGATCACCAACGGCAAGATCGCCAGGTAGCTGACCACCAACGCACTGCTTGTCCGCGGAAAATAGCTGCTGGCCATCACGCCGATCGTACCGAACAGGACCACCGAAATGATCAATCCCAGGTAGGCGGCCAACACCTCGTAAACACTCACGCCCCCCAGCGGCAAACACAAGACGATGATCGGCAGCGAACCGATGATCAGCATGCCGATGTGGGTCAGCGAGGCCACGACCTTGCCGATGATGATCGCGCCAGGCCGCAGTGGACTGGCCAGCAACATCTCGTACGTCTTGCGCTCTTTTTCACCCGCAATCGTGCCCGCCGCAAAGCTGGGGGCCATCAGCGAAGCGATCACGTATTGCCCCAAAAAAAACAGGTTCACCAACTTGGTCGCCGAGGGCGGGTTCGACGTCAGGTCCAGCCGCTGGTCCGAGGGCCACGCGGCGACGACCACCGTCGCCAACAACAACTGGTAGGCGGCCAGCAACACAAAGGCGCGCTTGGTACGCAGATTGACCAGCAATTCGCGTTGCAGGACCGGGTTTTCGAAAACGTACATGGATGAAAAGACTTCCGTATCACGGGACATGCCGACGGGGGCGTGCGCACAAATCGAAAAGGGCGGGGATTCCTGGAAGCCGATCCCACACGTCCGACATTCTACGCGATCGGAGTCTTGGAGTTTTCGCCGGCCTGCTCGATCACATATTTTGGGACGGCATAGCCGGGCAGCCGCGCCCGCAGTTGCCCGAGGAGCTGTTTGCCGCGTTCGATATCCACCCAGAAATGGCCGGCCCCGCGGACGCGATCGAGTTGATGCAGATAGTAGGGCACGACGCCCGAATCGACCAATTTCAACGACAGATTTGCCAATGCGTCGACCGAATCGTTGACCCCGGCCAACAGCACCGCCTGATTCAGCACCGAGATCCCGGCACGCCTCAACCGATCCAGAGTCGCGACGACGTGCGGATCGATTTCTTGGGCGTGATTGCTGTGCACGACGACCCAGACGGCCAAACGCGAGCGGTCCAGTCGGTCGACAAGCTCGGCGGTGACCCGTTGCGGAATCGCGATCGGAAGCCGGGTGTGAATCCTCAGCCGGCGGACGTGGTCGATCGCTTCGATCCGGTCGATCAAGTCCGCCAACACGTCATCGGTCAACGTCAACGGGTCGCCCCCGCTGAGCAACACTTCCTCGATCGAGTCGTCAGCTTGAATGTATTGCAAGGCCGGCGCCCAGGACTGTTTCCGGGATCCGTTTTCTAGGTAGGGGAATTCGCGCCGGAAACAATAGCGACAATGCACCGCACAGGCCCCGTGCGTGACGATCAATGCCCGCCCGTCGTACTTGTGCAACAACCCGCCGCCTCGTTGGGCCGGTAGATCGCCGACGGGGTCAGGCACGAACCCAGGCCGCTCGCCGAGTTCGGCCGGGGTGGCCAGGACCTGGCGCAAGATCGGATCGTCGGGATCGCCGGGGGTGATTCGGGAAACAAGTTCGAGGGGCACGAAAGTCGGGAACGCCTCCGCCCGCTCCGCCTGGGGGGCCGCCGCGATGCCCAGCAACCGGCGCAGCTCGCTCTGAGAGCGGATGGCGCGTTTCATCGCCGTCTGCCAGCCGACCTGGCGGGTGTTCGCGGCAGAGAAACGGGCACCGTTTTTCGACGCGGTGGCAGCGGGCGAACAATCAGAACGTGACATGAATCCGGTCCCGGGGCGGTTTCTGGAAGGTTCGGGAAAACTAGCTTCTACCCGGTCGGGACAAAACCGCCCCTGCTCGGTAAACTCTCGCCCCGATGGGAGTCATTGAAACTCCTGATCGCCCCCGCAGAAGTCTGTATCACGGAGCCGGACAAACCGATGGCAACTTACAACACCAGCGATTTCCGAAAAGGGCTGAAAGTCCAAATCGATGGAGAACCTTACCTGATGACGGACATGCAGTTCGTCAAGCCGGGCAAAGGCAACGCGCTTTACAAGTGCAAACTGAAAAACTTGATTCGGGGCACGACCTTGGATCGAACTTACAAGGGCGGCGATTCGTTGGAAGCCGCCGACGTCCAGACCACCGACGTGTCGTTCCTGTACCGCCAAGGTCCAGACTACGTCTTCATGCACCAAGAGACGTTCGAGCAATATGAAGTGCCCGAGAATGTCGCGGGGGACATTTGGAAGTACCTCAAGGACGGCATGATCTGCACGATGACGACGTACAACAGCAACCCGATCATCGTCGAGCCGCCCACCATGGTCGAACTGGAAGTCACCGATTGTGCCCCCGGCGCCAAGGGTGACACCGCGACCAATGTGACCAAACCGGCGATGGTCGAAACCGGTGCGGAGTTCATCGTTCCCGGATTCATCAAGACCGGCAATGTGATCAAAGTGGACACGCGAACGGGCGAGTACAGCGAACGCGTCAGTAACTAAATGGTCAACCCTCTCCTGCTTCCCGAACTCCGAGAGATGTTGGCCGAAAGTAATTCGGCCGAGCTGGTCGAGTTCTGCACGGCGCTCAATCCCGGACGAACCGCGGAATTCATGGAGGGGCTCGAGGACGTCGACCTGTGGTCGGTGTTGCAGTACGCGGATCTGGATCGACGCGCGGAGATTTTCTCCTACTTCGACGAACAGCGCCAAGTCGATCTGTTGCAAAGCCAGGAGCCGCGTGAAGTCGCCGCGTTGGTCGACAGGATCGCATCGGACGACCGCGTCGACCTGATCCAGCAACTTTCCCCGGCACGCGTCAAGGCGATCTTGCCGCTGTTGCCGGTCGAAGACCGCCGCGACATCTTGCGACTGTGTTCTTACGAAGAGGGCACCGCCGGCGCGTTGATGACGTCCGAAGTCGCGATGCTCGCCGAGTCGCTGACGGTGTCCGAGGCGCTCAAGGAGCTCGGCAAGCAGGCCAGCGAGCTGGAAACGATCTACTACCTGTACGTCGTCGACAACGACAACCTGCTGCGCGGCATCGTGTCGACGCGGCAACTCGTTTCATCTTTATCGCGTACCGAGCGTACGCTCGGCGAAATGATGGAAACCGACGTCGTTGTCGCCGAAGTCGACGAGGATCAAGAATCGGTCGCCGAAAAAGTCGAGCGATTCAACCTGCTCGCCATCCCGGTCGTCGATTCGGGGCGCCGGTTGCTGGGGATCATCACCCACGATGACGTGATCGACGTCGTTCGAGAAGAGCTGACCGAAGACGCCCATCGGATCGCCGCCGTCGAACCGCTGGAACAAGATTACTTGCGGATCGGTTTGCTGACGCTGTCGTGGAAGCGGGGTATCTGGCTGATCATCTTGTTCTTCGCCGCGCTGTTGACCGCGTTCGCGCTGGAACATTATCACGAAGAGCTGCAAAACTATATTTGGTTGGTCTCGTTCATTCCCCTGATCATCAGCGCCGGCGGAAACTCGGGCAGCCAGTCGGCGACGCTGGTGATCACGGCGCTGACCGGCGGTCAGTTGGAACCAAGGGATTGGCGAACCGTGATGCAGCGTGAAATCGTGGTGTCCTGTGTGCTGGGGGTTTTCCTTTCGACGATCGGTTATTCGGTCGCGATCTTCATGGCGCCGACACCGTTTGCCGCCTTGGTGATCCCGCTGACCTTGCTGGCCGTGATCATCGTCGGCTGTTTCTTCGGCGCCGCGCTGCCGTTGATCTTCCAAAAACTCGGCCTGGACCCGGCCATGATGAGCAACCCCTTCGTCGCGGGAATCGTGGATATTTTGGGCATCGTGATCTATATTAATATCGCTCGGTTCATGCTGTAGAAAGCCAAGTCGCCCCCCTTCTGGTGAGGCCGCGGTCTGGGTTCTCTCAGGGGCAAGTCCCAAGCCGCCTGATCCATTTATCTCGGAGTGCCCGGAGCGTCTGACCATCTTGGAATTCGATCGCCGCCGACAAAAACCATTGGGATTCGAACGGCTTGAGCGAAGACGCGTCTTGGCCGCTTCGTTCGACGTCGAACCCAATGACCGCATTGACGACGCCCAGGTTCCCGCGTTGGAACAATCGATTGCGGTTCCCCAGCTTTCTCGTGGCATCGTCCGAGGCACAGTCTCCGGATCGGATTCGGACGTTTTTCGGATCGAAGCCGATCGAAGCCGATGAAGTCCTTGTCACAATCCGCTCCACTGACATCTTTTATGGCCCCGTCGTTCCGGGCAACTCCAGTGATTCCCTACGGATCAGATCACTCAATGCGGCGACCGTCGGGTTCGGGGCGACGTGGTTGCACTTCGGCCGGTCGGACGAACCCATCTTCGTCCGGGTTTCCAACGATGCCCCATTGCAAGCGACGTCCTATGAATTGTCCGTCTTGGTCGGTCACGAAATTCAATTCGAATCGGAGACGAGGACGGGGAATGATATAATCCGCAATGCCGTCGAGCTTCAGTGGATCCATTCGACGTCGCGGCTTGATACGCAGATCGTTGCGACCGCGACGCTCGGCGATCCTTCCTTCCGCGACGTCGATTTTTTCGCGCTCGGCAACCGCGACGCTGCGGACACGATCACCGTCACGACCCGAAAAACCGAATGGAGCACCGGCTCCCCACAAATCCAGGTGGTCGATGCATTCGGCGGGGTGATTGCGCAATCAACTTCGGGACAGCCAAGTTCAACTCAGCATCTGACCGCAACGATCCCGGAAGATGGAAAGTACTATGTGAAAGCGACTTCCGCCGGCCAGCAGGAAGCCGACTCGCATTGGTTGTTGGAAGTGGGAATCGTGGATCGAATCGCACCGCAAGTCGACGACGTCGAGGGACTACCCGCACCGGATGCGACGGGAAGCGATTTCATTGACCAATTTGAAATCAAGTTCGACAGCGAAATCGATCCTGATTCGCTGACCGACGAAGACGTGGAACTGCTCGGCGCCGGACCTGACCAGCAGTTTCAAACGGCGGACGATCAAGCCTATCATTTGCAGGTTCAATGGCGTGGACCGTCGCTGGTTGCGGTGAGCCTGATCAATCAGCCACTGGCGGACGGACCGTTTCGATTGTCCGTCTCAGATCAGGTCCGCGACGCGGCAGGCAATGTGCTTGCCGGCGGAAACGGATACCGGCACACGTTTGCGATGGATGCGTTGTTGGCCGATGAAGTCTTTGAAGGATTCACCGGCGACGAAGCCGCGACTGCGATTCCGCTGCCCTTGGAATCCGATCCGGGCGGCACGGGTTGGTTGCGCAGCCCCTTCGCCGCCGGATTGACCGAAGAAACCAACCGGGGACGCGACGAAAACCAACAAGTGATCACCGACTACGACTGGTGGAGCTTTCAGGGACGTGCCGACGACGTGGTCGACCTTGTGGCGAACGAACGCCCATTGGCCGGACCGACGCGATTTGAGTTGGCCTACGCGGCCACCGATTCCCAGGCGGTGATCGTTCTGGAACCCCAGTCACCGGTCCAGTATCCTACGCGTCCACAGCTGGCCAGATACGTTCTTCCTGCGTCGGGAACCTTTTATGTCCGCGTCAGCTCGCACTGGCGGAGCGGCTCACATATCTCGTTGGGGCCGGTCAACCCGTACAGCTTCGGATTGAGAATCAGCCGCGAACAAGACGTTGAAGCTTATGAGGTCGCCGCAACCAATGATTTAAACGGAACTTCGACCGACGCGACCGAGATCGCGTTCATCGGTGCGCCGGGATCTAAGTTTGGCAGCGTCGGCGGGACCCTGAACAGTGACACGGACCGAGATCACTTTCGCCTGGGCACGCTGAACGCGGGAAACCAGATCCGTGTTGACGCGAGCGATCTTCCGTCCTGGTCGCCGGCTCAACCCCAAATCCGGGTGTACTATCGCGATGCCGACAATGCTGGATCCAGAGTTGACCTGCCGATTTCCTCGGACGATCCGTTGGTCATCCGTGCGGAGGCCCCGAGGGAGACAGAGTATTTTGTCGAAGTGGTTCAAGACGACACGTTTGACGACGTGCTCGATCCGGCCGATGGCCAGTATGTCCTGAAGGTCTCCATCACTGACACGACACCGCCAGCGGTGACGGAGCTGCGGGGCTTGCCCGGCGAAGGAGAATTCGCGACCCATTTGATTGATGCATTCACGTTGGTGTTCAATGAATCGGTTGCACCGGAATCCGTCGCGTCGTCGGGAATCACACTCACCGCGTTTGGAGCCGATGGTGTGTTGGGAACGACCGATGACGTCCCGATCGAGTTGCAGGTGTCGCCATCGGATGTGTTAAGCCGGTGGGACGTTCGGTTAGCCGCTGATCCGCTACCGCTGGGCAGCTATCGATTTCAAATCGATGGTCCCGTCGCAGATTTGGCGGGCAACGCCTTGGTCGGCGCAAACGGTTCGCAAGCGTCGCCGGCATTTGCACGAGAGTTTTCCGTCGTCAATCAACCGGATGATCGCGTCATTGAGATCTCTGATCGCGAGGTTCCGGGGCTCGCAACCCCGTTGCAATTCATCAGCGACAATCGGGGAACAGGTTGGCAACGAAGCGAGTTGGCGTATGGGAAAATTCAATCCGATGACGACGTCGATTGGTGGCAGTTTGATTTACAGGCGGGCGTCCGACTCCAAGCGATCGCCTACTCGCTCGAAAGCTCGACGCGGGGGACGTTGTATGCGCCGAAGTTGACGTTCTATCAATTGGACCAGGGGCAGAGGGCTGAGGTTACCGACGCAGTTTATCCGTCCGCGGGGCACTACCTGGATACGTTTCAAGCGATCAATGACATTTCCCAGTCGGGCACGTACTTGGTCGCAATTGAGCAACTCTTTGCGGGGCAACGCGGCGACTATGAACTTCGACTCTTGACCAGCGATTCGTCGTCGACGGAGTTTGATTTCCCGCCCTATTACTCCGATTTCAGCGAGAACGCGTTCGCGTGGGATCACGTCGACTTTGTCGCTTCAGCGACGTTCCACGGCACGTTGAACTCGCACCGTGACGAGGACGTATTTCCGCTGGGGTACCTGCGCGCCGGCGATTCGATTACGATCGAGCCGACCACCGTACCACACTGGTCCTCGGCGCATCCCCGCGTCGAGTTGCGACGAGGGTACACGCCAGTCGCGGACCAGTCTCAATCAGACGACGTCTTTTTTGCGACGATTCCTGCCGATGGTTGGTACAGCGTTGTCGTCGATGGATATCTTTCCGATTCGAAAAGCATCGATGGGCAATATGCGGTCGATGTGACTTGGCAGGACAATGTCGCCCCCCAGATCGTTTCGGTGGACGGTATTCCCGCCGCTGGCGGAACTCAAGACGAAGCCGTCTCGTCACTGACCATTTTCCTCAGCGAGCCGACCAATATCGAAGACGTGTTGAACACCGCGATTTCGATCGTCGGTGCCGGCGACGACGGCGTCTTTCAAACGGGTGACGATCAACAATTCGAACCCCGGCTGGACTATAACGCCGACGACTTTTCGATTTCGGTTCGGCTGGGTGACGACTGGCTTTCGGGGCAGTCCTATCGATTGACTGTCTCTGACGTGATCCGTGATCTCGCCGGCCGGCCGCTCGACGGTGACGGTGACGGCGATATGGGAGGCGACTCTGTCCATGAATTCACCATCGCGTCACTCGGTGCTCCGTACCTGCTCGAAACTCCCGGTAACGACGATTTTCTTGGGGCGACCGAGTTGACGTTTGAGGACGTCGATCGCGATGGAACCGGATGGATGAGAACCCAGATCGGACTCGGTCGACTTCAATCGGGCGATTCCTCCGACTGGTGGCGTTTTTCGGTACAAGAGGGTGATTCCTTCCTGATCGATCTTCAACCTCAAGCGCGCTTTATCGGCATGACGGCACAACTGATGAGGCTATCGAGGGATGGAGACAGTGTGGAAGCCGTTTCCGCAAATCCACTCTTCGGTATGAAGCAGCAATGGGACAACGCCTTCATCGCCGAATCCGATGCCACCTACCTGTTTCAATTGCAACGTCCCGGTGAAACGATCGATATTGAGTATACGATTTCAGTCCAGGCCAATCGTAGTCATTCAATTGAAGTAGAGAGCGACTGGTATCCGAATCGTTTTTCCACACCCGATCCCAGCCCGATGCGTTTCACGCCTTCCGAATCGGGGCGGCGAGGATCGATTGCAGGCCGATTCACCGGGTCCGAAGATTTGGATGGATACTACTTGGGCGTCCTGCATGCTGGTAGCGAAGTGGTTTTGGATGTCACCAGCGTTCCCGACTGGTCCGGGGTCACTCCCCGTGTGACGCTTCGAGCTGAGCCCTTCGAAAGAAACGCCACCGTGGAAACGGTCGTTGACATGGCCCCCGGCGATGGCGTCTTCCGAGGAACCATTCAGACCGAAGCGTTTTACTACGCCCATCTGGACTATCGAACCATCATTGCTGACGATCGGCGATACACGCGATCCGACGATGCGGTCCAATGGTTTGAAGCGTTCGATGCCGGATATCGTCAAGGAGCTCCCATGGTTTCGATCGGATCCGCACGAGAAAACGCGGTGCTGGCGGACTTCTTCGGCGCCGGTCACTTCATCGGATTGTGGGATCCGAGCAAAAGCGGAACGTTTCGGTGGATCGACGGATCCCCATTGACGTTTGAGGCTTGGAAAGTTGGCGAGCCCCGCAGCAGTTGTTGCCCGGTCGCCACGCGATACGCTGTACTGGCAGACCAAGGACGTTGGTCGACCGCTACTTCGGGACAACGGACCTGGATCTCTGAGCAGCCGATCGATCAACAGGGCACTCCGCCGGATGAGCCTTGGGTCAACGTCCGCCGCAGCGCCCAGTATGTCCTGGATGTGACGATTGATGACAACGTCCCACTGGGGATCGACCGAATCACCGGTCTGCCCGGCGAGGGCGAAGTGCTGGATGTTCTACTGCATCGATTTGCCATCGAGTTTTCCGAACCCTTCGACAAAACGGGCGTCGCGGATTCAATTGAACTACGAGCGGCCGGAAATGATGGTCAATTCGATACCGACGATGACCGGATCTACGCGTTTGATTCCCTGGACAGCGATGATGCGGAGTCGCGGACATTGAGGGTCAATGTCGCGGACGGCCCACTGACCGATCAAATGCATCGGTTGACGCTCAAGGACTCGCTCTCCGACTGGGCCGGCAACGCCCTCGACGGAGACGGCGACGGGCAGGCCGGAGGTGACGTTGTACGCATCTTTGATGTCGACGCGGTTGCCGACGATATGGTTTTTGAAAACCTGGCAAGCCACTTGCCCGAAAACGCTACGAGGGTGCGGTTTCAGGCCGACACGCTGGGGACCGGATGGCTGAGCAGCGAAGTTGGTCGAGGCGAATTTAATGAGGTCGACAATGTTGATTGGTGGTCTTTTGAAGCCCGCGCCGGTGAACACGTCGAACTGATTTTAGAAGGCACCATCGAATCAAGTCGCAACCAAATCCAGATCGGCTACATCGACGATCTGTCGGGTGATCTGATCGTTTTGGAAACGTACCGCGGTAACGCGTCCTACCAGATCATGATTCCTCCCGCGCTGGTCGTCCCGCTGGATACCGTTTACCTCGTCGGCGTCACGGCGCTTGCGGGACTTCCCTTTTGGAACACGCCACCGAGCTATCTGCTGCACGTCGGCCGACAAACGACAGGATCAATTGGTGCGGAATCCACTCTCCCGGTCGAGATTTGGTCGCATTCGGAGGAGCCAGCTTCGGACGCCGAAAAGGTCGAGAAATCCGCTTCCGTCGCCGGATCCATTTTCAGTCCCCGCCATCTGCTTGCGGGCACGGATCGAGATGATTTTCATTTGGGCACCCTTCATGCCGGTCAGCATGTCATGGTGGACGTTTCCCAGACGGCCTGGACCGATGCCCAAGGATTCCTGCGTGTGTTCGACGATCAGGGAAAACAATGGCACTTTGACGTGATCAGCAAATCCAACCGACGCGTCGAGTGGGTTGCTCGCCAATCGGGGTCATACCGCTTGTCTTTGGATTTCGTCGACGGCGCTCAACTGGATGCCCAATATCTGTTCGACGTTTCAGTCTCCCCGCCCGAATCGCTGCCTGACCTGGTGGCGGAATCGGTGTTGTCAAAGTTGCCGATCTCGGTTGATCCACGCGAACCGCTGAAGCTGTCTTGGACCACTGCGAACCGGGGGACGGAAACGGCGTCCGGGCCCTGGGTAGAACGCGTCTATGCAACGCCCCAAATCACGCCCGATGCGTCGCTCGCGGACCGAAAATTGATCGCGACATTGACGTTCGACACCCAACTCGCACCGGGACAATCGGTCAATCGAACGGCTTCGGTCCGGTTGCTTCAATCACTGACGCAGGGCCGCAATTACTACTTTTCAGTGGTCGTCGACGCAGAGAATTCCGTGACGGAAACCGACGAACAAAATCAATTCATTCAACCCGTCAGCCACGGAATCGCTCGTGTGGTGTCCACCGAGTCGTCACAACAGCCGGTTGTGTTCGACGCACAATCGAGCGGTGATCTGCCACGGCAAATCATCGTCGCTGGGGAAACGTCGCCCGAATTTACGGCCGGTTGGACTGTCAACGCGCCTCTGTTTTCGACCAGCGGCTTTTTGCATCATTTGGCCAGCACGCGTGGTCAGGTCATGCTGCTGGATAACCGCCCTTGGACGAATCCCGTTCGTCGTACGGACGTCGACCACGACGGTTTGGCCAGCCCACGTGATGCGTTGATCGTGATCAATCAAATCGGCGACCCGGACTGGCAGATGAATGACGTTTTGAAGGCTCCTGCTCCAGGCAAGCTCCACCACTATATCGACGTCAACGGCGATGGTAGGGTCACTCCGCTCGATGCGCTGATCGTCATCAATTCGATCGGCGATTCCGCCGTCGCCAGCTAGTGCATCGTCAACTCTTAAACTTGGGGTGAACAGCCTGTCGACGCTGGAATGACAGGCTGGAAGCCAATCCCACTCGGAACAGGACGATCTTCTCCGAGCGTGCGTGACCGCACACCAATTCTCAATTCATTGTGGTGGCGGTAAACTTCGGTTCGTTCATTTCTTCCCACCCACTCAACCGCAGCTGCCATGACGGATTATCGAACCGAACACGACTCCATGGGTGACGTTCAGGTGCCGGCCGACGCCTATTACGGCGCCCAGACTCAACGCGCCGTCGAAAACTTCCCGATCAGCGGCTGGCGTTTGCCGCAAACGATGATCAGTGCCATGGGCATGGTCAAGCACGCCTGCGGCGTCGCCAACCGAGACCTCGGCAAGTTGACCGGCAGCGGCAAAAACCCGCTGACGGATTCACAGGTCGACGCCATGCTGGCCGCCGCCGAAGAAGTGGTCGAAGGCAAACTGGCTGCTGAATTTCCGGTCGACGTCTTCCAAACCGGAAGCGGCACCAGCAGCAACATGAACGTCAACGAGGTGATCAGCAATCGCGCGATCGAAATCGCCGGCGGCGATCGGACGGCGTTGGAAAAGCCGATCCATCCCAACGACCACGTCAACATGGGGCAGAGCACCAACGACACCTTCCCCACCGCCATTCATGTCGCGACCGCCGTTCAAATCCAGACCGCGCTGATCCCGGCACTGGAGTCTCTGCATGCGTCCTTGGTCACCAAAGCGAAAGCCTGGGACAAGGTGATGAAGATCGGACGCACCCACCTGATGGACGCCACCCCGCTGCGGCTCGGTCAAGAGTTCGGCGGGTTCGCGCGGCAGGTGGAACTGTCGATCGCGCGGGCCAAGGTGGCTCGCGATGCCGTGCTGGAATTGCCCGTCGGCGGAACCGCGGTCGGCAGCGGAATCAACACGCACCCTGAATTCGGCGCCCGTGTCGCCGCCGCACTGAAACAACGAACGGGCATCGCGTTTATCGACGCGGTCAATCATTTCGAAGCCAACGCCCAACGCGACGCCTTGGTTCAATCGCACGGCGAACTGAAGTGCATTGCGCAAACGTTGTTCAACCTGGCCAACAACATTCGCTGGTTGGGTAGCGGTCCACGCTGCGGATTTTACGAGGTGCAGCTTCCGTCGCGACAACCCGGCAGTTCGATCATGCCTGGCAAGGTCAATCCGGTGATGTGCGAGTCGATGATGCAGTTGACCGCTCGCGTGATCGGCAACGACGGCACGATGACGCTCAGTGGCGCCGCCGGCGGCAATTTCCAGCTCAACATCATGATGCCGGTGATGGCCCACACCGTGCTCGAATCGATCGCCTTGCTCAGCAGCGGCTCCAGTGCGTTTGTCGAATTCTGTGTCGAGGAGATGGAGGCGAACGAAGAATCCTGCAACGCGGCGGTCGAGCAAAGCCTGTCGATGTGCACCAGCTTGAATCCGTTGATCGGCTACGACAAGGCAGCGAAACTGGCCAAAGAAGCCTTTGCGAGTGGCCAGACGATTCGCGAACTGTGCCTGGAACAGGAAATTTTGGCCGAAGACGTTCTGGCCGATGCGTTGGATCCTTGGAAGATGACCGAGCCGCAGGGTTGAGCGTTTCGCCGCTTGTTCCCCGGCTCCGCCTTCTGTCGACGCACCGTGTGTGGCGGAGGACGTCAATTTGATTACTGCAAGATTCATGGCTCCCTTCTCCCCCACAAATCGTAACAAGCTTGCTTGTCGATTTGTGGGGGAGAAGGGCTGGGGATGAGGGGGCTGGTGATCGGTTTTGCAGCCCACATCGATCGTCGCGGAAGTCGCTATGCCTTTCGCAGCGCCGGCCCTCTCTGGCGTTTGCTTGCTGCGCAAACGCCGTCTCTCCCAGAGGGAGAGAATCGAAATCGGTTGCCAAATCCTGCAGTAAAAGAATCGACGTCCCGAGCCACACCGGCATTGCGTTCCAGAGAACCGCAAACGGACGGCTCGCGCCGTTCCGCTAACACGTTCAGCGCCGCTCGCTGACGCTTCCCGCTGGAATGAATCCGCTACGTTGATTCCGTTCGGCCGCGCCAGGCGACTTGACGCCCGGCGAGGTGATTGGCCAGCGCGATCCACTGCAGCACCACGAACACCAACGTCGCCGGCACGTGACAGACGGCCCCGAACCAGGACTGTCGCAACCGTGCCGCGGCGACCAGACGCGGTGCATGGGCCAACACCAACGCCAGCGTTGAAATCGCGATCGCGATCGGTTTCCTCTCAGCGACCGAAACGGCCAATGCAATCAACGGCAGCACGCTGCAGCCGAGCAGCAAGACGGTGAACACGACGATCAGCCTGGGATTGGCGATCCCTTCGATCGCGTTCTTCAGCACGCCGCGAACCACCTCTGCCGCTCCCCGGTACATCCGGCAATCCGCCAGTCCGGAACCGTCGACCACGTCCGTCATGATGCCGACGGATCGGTACGCGCGCGGCAATTTCACTCCGTCGTGCCGTGACTGCTTGATCGCCTCGTGAGTGCCCGCCTTTCGGTAGGCATCGCGGGTGGAAAGAAATAATTGCCCGCAACCGGCGGCCAGACTCGCGTCACCATGGGAACGCATCCGCGAAAAAGGCAGGTAGCACAGCAAAATAAAGTGCATCATCGGGATCAACCATTTCTCCAACCACGTTCCGGTGATCTGGTGGGGAAAGGCGCTCAGTAGTCCGACGTCGGTTTGGTCTTGGTATTGCATCAATCGCCACAACCCGTCGGGCTTTAAACGAACATCGGCGTCGATGAAGACAAATCGATCGCTGGTGGCCGCATCAGCCAATTGCCGACAGGCGTGTTGTTTTCCGTTCCAACCGGTCGGCAACGGCCGTCCGCGAATCAGTCGCACGCGCTGGTCAGACTGGGCAATCCCGGTCACGATTTCGGCGGTGGAATCCGACGAGTCATCATCGAGCACGATGACTTCGATCATGACGTTGTCGCTCGACAAGGCGGCTTGGATGCAGTCGCCGATTCCCGTCGCTTCGTCACGCGCGGGGACAAGCACCGAAATTTGCGGTGCCGAATTGGCATCGGTGTTTGACGGAGGTTTGTCATCGGTGCCGAGACATTGAAACAGCCGCAGGTTGGCCAAGAACATCGCGGCCGGAAAGCTCGTCAACACCAAAGCCGCGATCGCCAAAAACAGGGTCATTGAAATTGGTCTCCGTGACCTGCCTTGAAGGATTTGCCCGTCAACATCGCTTTGACACGCCGACAGGAATCGTACACCCAGCCTCCCCCACGCGTCCCGCTGAGCAGGTTGTCGAACGGTTCACACGATCGCGAGATGGTCAATTCGGCCAACCGCGTTTGAGCGTCGCGAAGTCCGCCGGCCAGGTGTTTGGCCCAATCCGGCTTGGACCATTCCGGGTAGTCTCCCGTTCGCAGCGGCACACCGAGCGACACCAGACAAACCGGCAGCCGTTCCTCCCAGAACACATACTCCAAGGCCAGCGGCAGCGCGACGGCATGGTCGGAACGTTTACACAGGTGCGACAGGCCGGGCATCAATTCAGCGCCGTGGTCACGCACGTCCGCGAACCGGCCTTCGGGAGTGATCCAGATGGCGGAATCTGGTTGATTCAGGATCGAGACGCTTTTCTTGAGAAACGATGCGGCCCCCGACGTGCTGGAGAGTTTGACGCCGTAGAAGCCGAGCTTTTCAAAGACGCTGTATTGTTCCAGGGCGTCGGAATCGATCGGGGCGAAAAAATGGCGTTGAGGAAACAGCGCGCGGTGCAAGAAATGAGCGATCAGCGGATCCCACCACGAAGGATGATTCGCGTAGACGATCAACGGTGCGTCACTGGCGAAGTCGGCCGCGGGGTGCGTCGAGCGATCAATGGCGATGGAATGAAAGTGACGACGGAGATAAGGTCGCAAGAAAGCGTGGAAGCCGCCGAGAAACCAAGCGGCCGATTTCTTGACCAGCAATTCGTCGCCCTGCGTTTCGCGCACACGGGCCTTCGTCATGGAGTCCGTTGGGGGCAATGGTGTTGGTGTGATCAGAAGGACGATTTCAAGTTGTACCGGATCGAAGCGGCGCCAGCTTGCCACCGCGGACATCCTGGTCCAACGAATCGGCCGCAATCCAGCCGCTCATCATCACCATCGGCATGCCCGGGCCGGGGTGTGCGGCTCCGCCGGCCAAATACAGTCCACTGAGATCCTTGCGGCGATTGCCCGGCTTGAACGCGCCGAGGAACTTGCCGTGACTGGCCAACCCATAGATCGCACCATTGAGCACGCGATAGCGGTTGTGAATGCCTTCGGGCGTCAACGCCGACTCGTGCACGATCGCATCGCGGATCCCCTTCGTCCCGGCGCAGGATTCCATCTTGTCGAGAATCACTTCGCGATACGCCGGCAACATCTTTTTCCAATCATGATGCTCGCGCAGGTAAGGCGTGTGGACCAAAATGTACAACGACTCGCAACCCGGCGGCGCCACTTCGGGCTCACTGATCGCCGGGGCGCAGACATAGGCGGTCGGATCGGGCGCCGGTTCGCCGCGATCGTAGATGTATTCGAATTCCGTCTCGGGGTCTTTGGAGAATACAAAATTGTGGTGCAACAGTTGTTCGTACCGTCGGTTCAGCCCCAGGTAGAGCACGACTCCGCTGCAAGCCGGGGAGTACGTGTTGCTCTTTTCGAATTTCGTCGCTTGCGGCGTGTCTTGCAGCAGTTCACGGTAGGTGCGGACGGCATCGCAATTGCTGACCACCGCGTCGCAGGGCAGCGTCTCTCCCGACGCCGTGATCACTCCGGTCACCCGATTGCCGCTGGTTTGGATCCTCATCACATCGACGCCGGTGCGGACTTCGACGCCCAGCTCAACGGCCAGTTTGCACAGCGCTTCGGGGACCGCGCGGGTTCCTCCGACCGGATACCAAATGCCTTCTTCGGTCTGCATGTGGGCGATGCTGCACAGGACGGCTGGCGAGGCATACGGCGACGAGCCGACGTACTGGGTGAAGTGGTCCATCATCTGTGCGACGCGGGCATCCGGAACATGCGATCGCACCACTGAGGCGACGCTTTTGCCCATCCTCAGCGAGAGAACGTCCTTGAGCACTTTCAACGAAAACGCTCCGCCGACGTCCATCGTGTCCCCGAGACCCCCGATCGATCGCCAAAAGAAAAACCGATCCGAGACGCCATGCAGGTGTTCGCTCAAGTGGATGAATTTTTCATAGCCGTCTCCGTTCACGTCGCTGCCGGTGAACGCTTTCAGTCGGGCTTTCATTTCGGTGGTGCTGGAGACCAGGTCCAGGACAGTGTTTTCTTGGACCTTGCCGACTTTGCCATCGCTTTCAAAGAAGCAGCGCCATTGCGGATCGAGCGGCAAGATTTCCAAGTAGTCTTCCATCTTGCGATCTGCTTCGGCGAAGACGCGTTTCAACACGCTCGGCACGGTCAAGATCGTCGGCCCCATGTCGAATCGGTAGCCGTCGGCGCAGTGTTGGGCGGCTTTTCCTCCCACCCAATCGTTCTTGTCCAACAAGGTCACGCGATGTCCCCGAGCGGCCAACACGCAAGCACTCGACAAACCCGCCAGGCCGCTACCGACGACGATGACGTTTAAACTATTGGAATCGGCTGCAATCATGTTTGCTCTCGATTGGATGGATGCCCGGGACTATAGCCGGGTAGGAAGCCTTCGGCGCTTGCACGGGCGGTTTACGTCTTTTTGACGCCCCCGACCATCCGCCGCAACCCGGCGAGTCGTTTTCGGACTCCGCCAGCGTGCATGATTTGCAAAACACCGTGCAGCATCTGCTGGTCGGATTCAGACCGGGGCCGCAGATGTGGCGCGATCGGTCCGCGGCGTCGGCTGATCACCTTGGCCGCGGTCATCGCCAGCAATCCTTCCGGCCCGCGCGTCACCCCGAATCCGCTTTGCCCCCGGCCGCCGAACGGCAACCGCGGATCCGCCGTCGGTGCGATCAAGTCATTGATCGTGACGGTTCCGACATTCAATTGATTTGCCACGTCGGCGGCCGCCGAGTGCGGTCCAAACACGCTGGCGGCCAACCGGTACGGACAACCATTGACTAGCCGAATCGCGTGATCGGTGTCATCGGCACAGATCACCGACAGCACCGGCGCGAAAATGTCCGCCGACGCGATCTCATGGTCTTCAGCAACCCGGTCCAACAGCAACGGATACATCGTCCCCTCGTCTCGCAGCCTGGTTTCGCAGTATCGCCCCAGCGGGTCAACCGCACCGGCCTCGAACGCCTTCGCAATCTGGTCGGCGACCGAGGGGCGGGCCGCGGGGTGGACGATCACCGGCGGTTGATCCGCCAGAGTTGTTTGCAGTCGGTCAAGGATCACATCATGCTCGGCTCGCGGCAGGATCAATCGCCGCGGCGCGATGCATGTCGCGCTGCCGTTGAAACTTAATCCAAACCGCAACGCATCCATCAATCGCCGCTCGTCAACGCCCGGTAAAACGACCACCGCATCGCATCCACTGAGTTCCATGATGGAAGCGGATAACGTGTCTGCGGCGCCGTGCAACACCTTTCGGCCCGTCTCGGCGGCCCCCGTCAACACGATCAAATCCACTCCATCGGCGATCGCGCCGACCGCCGCGGAGGTGTCCGAATCGAGCAAGACCAGTTGATCGGCCGGGACGCCGCAAGCATGAAAGCACTCGACCAGGATGGTGGAGGCTGATTCGGCACCGACGGCGGGTTTCAACAGAACCCGATTGCCGGCAGCGAGAGCCTGGGCCAGTTGGACGCCCGGCAATAGCAACGGATAGTTCCAAGTGCCGAGCACAAGCACTTTGCCCAGCGGCACACGATGAACGACCGAATGCACGCCGATCAGCCAGGCCGGTCGCCGCCAGATCCCGACACGTCGAGGTGCAAGGATCTTGGGGCCGCGTTTGGCCAAAAAACGCATCGCCGCACAGAGCGGAAGCAACTCGCTGGTGATCGTTTCGACCGGATCGGTTCGTTGATCGGAACTGCAGGCCTGGATCAGCTCCTCGGATCGATCACAGAGTGCCGCGGCGGCCGAACCGACGATTCGGCATCGTTTTTGGGAAGAGAGTTGTTGCCACATCACACCCACTGTAGCCGAACCCGGCGCGGTTTTCGAAGGGAGGAGTGACGTGGGGTAAGCATCTTGCTTGCCACCCTGGCCGGCTCCGCCGGCTCGTTCCGGAGGCGGAGCCTCCAAGGCAGCGTGTTCCCAGGCGGAGCCTGGGAACAAGTCGAATCGTTCGTTACCGAGTCGCCTTGCCGCTCTGTGGGGCGGTGGCGATCTCTTTGGCGGCGACGAAGAAATTGTCGACTTGGGCGGTGTCCTTGAGTCGATCGAATTCCTTGGCCATCTCGGCGGCGAACTTCTTTTCCGTCAGGTCCCGAACCAGTTCGCTGCGAACCGCTTCGATGTCCGCGACGATCGGTTTGGTCCGCCCCTGGCACTTCATGATGATGTACTTGTCACCGGTCGCGATGATCCCGCTGAGTTCACCTTGTTTGAGTGCGAACGCTTGTCGCTCGATCGTCGGCTGGCCGCTGTACTTGCGGATCGGCGGAACCTTGCCGCTGTTGCTGGCCGAAACCGGTTCGATGCTGTACTGCTCGGCCAGACGTCCGAAGAATTCTTCCGACGGGTTATCGCGGGCCATCTTCCAGACCTTTTGTGCGGTCCGTTGGTCGCTCAACACACAGGCCAGGATTTCCACGCGGGGACCGAAATTCGATTCGAAGCCCTGCTGCATGTCTTCTTCGGTGACGGCCACGCGATCTTCAACCAATTTTTTCAGTGCAACGCTGGGCCAGACGACGTCTTTGACGTAGATGTCATAGGTCGTGTCGCCGTCGCTGGTGACCGATTCGGTCCAAGCTGCCAAGTCGGCCGACCCATCGCTGCGGATGTAGCCATAGCTTTTCGCCGCGCGGGCGATCTCGGCTTGCAAGTCCGTTTCGGCGACCGTCTTCTTGGCTTTGGAAAGACCTTGGGTCAGCAGTTTTCGATTGATTTCACCGTCCAAGACGTCTTTGCCGTGTCGCTTGACACACTCGGCGGCCAATTGGGAAATGCTGATGCGTTGGTTGTTCACGATCGCCGCGACGCCGGGATACTGTTGCATCAGCTCCGCGTTGCCGAGGACCTTCACCAGATTGGCGTCGCGTTGCAGTTTCGCGAACAGCTCGCTCGCGGCACCCTTCATTTTTTGGTCACGAATTCGGTCGCTGATCTGTTCACGAATCGTCGGCATCGCCGTCATCGGCGGCGTGGTGGCCGGAATGCGTCGAACGGCCTGCAGAAAAATCCATTGATCGGCCAATTGCATCACGGGCGAGATCTGGTCGTTGGCCAGTGCAAACGCAGCTTCTTCCAAACGCGAATCGCCGGTGTAACGTCGAATCGGGGGAATCAATCCGCCGACGCTGGCACTGACTTCATCTTCGCTGTGCGCTTTGGCGAGTGATCCGAAGGCTGCCGGCGTGGTCGTCGCTTGCTGGTGCAGCTGGCGTGCTTTTTGTTCGTCGGCCACCATGATCATCCGGCACTTGACCGCCTCGCCGTACTGGGCCAAGTACGCGCGGTTGAATTCGTCTTCGGTCGGCTCCACTTGATCGGCCACCAGTTTTCGCAGCGCCAACATCGGCCACACGATCTCGCGGCCGTATTGGCCCGGATCAATGTCGCGTTCTTCTTGCAACAGACCCAAATAGTCCGGCACGCTGAAGCCGAACTTGGTCGCCAAACGCTGGATTTCCTGTCCCACTTCGGCCTGAGTCACTTCCAGGCCGCGGTCTTTGCAGGCCTGCAGAATCAGCTGGCGGTTGACGATCACGTTGTCCAACACCGTTTCGCCGTAACGTTCCAAGGTTGCCGTTGAAAGCATTTGGCGGGTGATCGGATCGGCGTTCACCACCGCGACCACCGAATTATTTTCCTGGCCCGCCGCGGGCGAAACGGACACAGCGGCCGAACCGATGAAGACGGCAGAGAAAACGAGGGCGGCAAAAAAGCCTTGGGCGGGAAGGGCTGAGCCAACGGCAAAACGGATGTTGCGTTGCCTATTCGTAGAAACCATGGCGATCACTCCTTTGAATCGTTCGCACGGGTCATGCGTTGCGGGAATCGACCCGGAAAACCACTCGGTCCGGTCGACTGACCCGCGAAAGTAGAAAAATTTCCGTTTCGCCTCAAGTCGAATCCCAATCCTGCCGACCGGCGGCACTGCGGGTGGGCTGCGTAATATCGCCGTCTCACGCCATCGCTAAATTTCTGCCGAATCGATTCTGCGATGCACCAGCGATGAGCATGGAGCGGTTGGGCATCAATAATACGATGGACATCAGCCGATTCGCGCAAGCGTTCGGGCCTCGGCAACCACGGAGGGCCCGTAGGCTGGCGCCAAACGGCTGATCCCACGAAGCCCCCAAGGGAATCGAAACCGCCAAAATTCTCCGAACGAATGCACGTTTCAACGGAGAGATCTTGCGCAACCCAACCTCCGGGTGGCAAGCCTCGCGGTCAGGCTCGACAATAGTACCCCATCGCCAGACCCTCTCCCGTCCCCATCGAATTCCCGACGAAGACTCGCCGACGTGCAACACCCCAACATCATCTTCATCATCACCGACCAGCAACGTTATGACACGATCGCGGAGCTGGGTTACCCGCACGTTCACACACCCCACCTGGATCGACTGGTCCGCGAAGGTGTCTCGTTCGATCAGTGCCATGTCTCCGCAGCATCCTGCGCCGCCGCCCGCGCCAGCCTGTTCAAGGGATACTTTCCCCACACGACCGGAATCCTCAAAAACGCCGATCGCTGGCGGAGGAGTTGGATCGAGCGGCTCAACGATGCAGGCTACTATTGCGCGAACATAGGAAAAATGCACACGTGGCCGTTCTTGACCGAGTTGGGCTTTCACGAGCGATTTGTCGTCGAAAACAAAGACCGCTATCTGGAAGGTCGCTACTTCTTTGACGAATGGGACAAGGCACTTCGCTTTCGCGGGCTGGTCAAACAACAACGCGAGCAATACCGCAAACTTCCCGACTACCACGAGTCGCTCGGCGCATTCGACTGGGAATTGCCCGAAGACACCCACCCGGACTTCTTCGTCGGCGACATGGCCAAATGGTGGATCGAGTCCACACCCAAGAAAGACCCGCTGTTCTTGCAGATCGGGTTCCCCGGACCGCATCCACCTTATGATCCGGTGCCACGCTACACCGAGCGGTATCTGAAACAGGACTTGCCGTTGATACCGATCACCCAGGAGGAACTGGAAGGGCAACCCCCGGCGCTTCGAGAGTTGCGCGTCCACAATTCGCAGATCGACCATGATTCGGTGGTGATGCCGTTGGACGTGACGCCGCAGCAGCGTCAGCGCCAGCGCGCGTATTACTTGGCCAACGTGACGATGATTGACGAAAAGGTCGGCCAGATCATGGCGGCGCTCGAAGCGGGTGGTTACGCGGAAAACTCGATCGTGATCTTCACCAGCGACCACGGAGACTGCTTGACCGATCACGGCCAAAGCCAAAAGTGGACGATGTACGAACAGATCACGCGCGTCCCGATGATCGTCTGGGCACCCGGTCGGTTCGATCAGGGCCGGCGGGTCGACGGGCTGGTCCAGCAAATGGACTTGGGGCCGACGATTCTGGAGTGGGCCGGCGTCGACGTGCCCCCGGACCTGGAAGCCGTCTCGTTGGCTGCTGCACTGGAAAACCCGGACTCGTTCCAAGGACGCCCGTTTGTGTATTGCGAACAGGTCAACGATGCGGTGTTGACCGGCTGCGAATTCATGACGATGGTTCGCGACAAGACCCACAAGCTGGTCCACTTTCTCGATGAACCCCACGGCCAGTTGTTTGATTTAGTCGCCGACCCCGACGAATTGAACAACCTTTGGGACGAGCCGTCAGCTCAGTCGCACCGACGGCGACTGCTCGACGAGTTGCGTGAATGGCGAATCCGCAGCGGCGTGCACACCAAAGACTGGTGCCGCGACCATCGGTAATCGTCGATGACACCAACGGGCGCTGGTGTGCAGGCTAAAGCCCAATACCGCTAAGTTAACATGAATGAGGGGGCCCGGACGCTGGCGCGAACCGGCTGATGTCAAACGAATATCAGCCGTTTGGCGCGAGCCTACGGGCCCTCATCTGAAGA
>NZ_JANZKV010000223.1 GCF_025060895.1 Stieleria sedimenti
CCCCCATCGTCTTGCCCCCCTGCTTCGTTGCAACGGCTACGATTGCTAAACTCTCCCCATGCCTAAAACTCATGCGTTTGAATTCCTGACCAGCCATTCTTCTGCCGCTCCGGTCGACTTTGCGGTCGCGGCGGTGTTTGGTGGCGACCACACGTTGGCGTCCTGGACGACGTCGGTCTTGACCGGCGCGGCGGACGTTACCGATGTCGATGGCACGACGGCGCGTTGGGCCGACATCAACGATGAATTGTCCACCGCGTCGTTGTTTGACATGGGCGAAAAGCGATCGGTGGTCATCCGCGATGCCGACAAGTTCGTTTCCGCCAACCGCAACGAAATCGAGCACTACCTGGCCAAGCCCGGGACGGCGGCGCGTCTCGTGTTGCAGTTCGAATCCCTGGCGTCGAACACCAAAGTCTACAAGGCGCTCGACAAGTCACACGTCCTGGTTTGCTGCAGCGGCGAAACGGGTCAGAAAACGGGTGCGACGGCGGCGTCACGGCGCAAGTTTTTGACCCAATACATCGCGTCTCGCCATCAAACCAAACTCAGTGGCGGCGCGGCCGACACGTTGGTCGAAATGCTCGGCGACGACATCGGTTTTTTGGACACCGAGATTGCCAAACTCGCGCTCTACCTCGCTCCCGGTGAAACCATCGAAGAACCGCTGGTCCGCGACGTGGTCGCCGGTTGGCAGGGCAAAACGATCTGGCAGATCACCGAAGCGATCTCGTCGGGCAACGCCGCCGAAGCGTTCAAGCAGCTCGACAAGTTGATTTCGGGCGGGCAACCGGCAATCGCGCTGCTGCCGCAAATCGCTTGGTCCTTGCGCCGCCTCGGCTTGGCCGCTTCGGCCCACGTGGCCGCCGAACGGGCCGGCAAACGTCAGACGTTGGAAGACTCGTTGGCCCAAGCCGGCATCCATCGTCCGGCCGAAATCTCGCGGGCGATCGCCGACATGAAACGCATGAAACGTGAAAAGGCGGTCCAGTTGTTGGCTTGGTTGCTCGATGCCGACCTGCGGCTCAAAGGGACGCACAGCGCCGACGGCCGCGACCGGTTTATGCTGGAGCAATTTGTGATGCGACTGGCCAGTGCGACCTGAGCGGGGCGACCTGAGCGGGGCGACCTGCCGATTGAAGCCCGCTAGCGTCGAAACCAGCCCTTGCGTTTCACATAACAATCACGCATCAAGTCAAAGAACACCGCGTGATTGTTTTTTTCCAGCAGTGAAAGGAATTTGTGAATGCCGCCGGTGTCAATCAGTTTGCGTTCCGCTTCGGTGATCGTCACCAACCAGAACAACTGAACCACTCCGCCGATCACCTCTTTCGCCGGGATCGGTTTGGAATCGGATTCGACCACCGGCAACATGTACACACAGTCCTTTTGCTGACTGCCGGACAATTGATCGCGCAGTTCATCCAGTGATTCCGTCGTCCCGATCGAAAGCCCCTTCTTTTTTCGATACGGAAGTTTGGCCGCGCCGCGTAGAATCTGGATCGCCAATTCATCCAGATGGGTGACATACAGCAACAGTTCGGCACGCACGCTCCGCTGGCCGTTTGGCATCGGAATCGGATAGTCACTCATTCCGCTGGTCACCAGCGTCGTGAAATCGCGAGCGTCTTCGGGAAGATGGACCGAGACGTCCACTCGCATCGATGGGTCATCATCGACGTCATAGCGACTGCATGGCCCGAATCGTTCTTCATAGGCGAGTCGCCGCAGTTCACTCAAACCTGTCTGGGCCGCAGCGATGTCGCTGCGATCGTCCTCCGGCTCGGCGGCGACGGCCACCTTGCCGGCCGTTGCGAC
Source organism: Stieleria sedimenti (assembly GCF_025060895.1). Lineage (GTDB taxonomy): Bacteria > Planctomycetota > Planctomycetia > Pirellulales > Pirellulaceae > Stieleria > Stieleria sedimenti. Next base: position 1,819 of record NZ_JANZKV010000223.1, read on the forward strand.
GCGTTCGGCGGAGACTCCGTCGTACTCGGCCAGTTCAAAATCAGCAGGTTGTTCTTCGGCCCGCCCCAGCACGTCCTGCCAAGACGACGCCCGGCCGCTGGTCGAATCAGACCCTGCCGCAACAGGTTCCACCGGCCGCTGGGGTTCGGATTCCACTTCAAGTTCCCAACCCGGCTCCGTCGTTGCATCATGCGTCACGACGCTATCCAATTCGCGACGGGTCAATTCATTTTCACGCCGCATCAATTCCGCTTCGCGTCGCGACAACGATGCTTGACGCTCGGCAAACTCTTGCAACAGTCGCTTTTTTTCCTCCAGAATCGATTCGGCCGACACGTCGGGGTGATCGTCGCTCACCGTCGCAGGCGGCGCGGCCGAAGCGTCTGGTTTCGCGGCGGCGAGCTGTTGCTCCTCCAGTGACTGCTCCAATGGTCGCGTCGCTTGTTCACGGTCGGCCAACAACTCTTCGCGCTCGTTCATTTCTTCGCTGCGCTGTTGCAGCGCAGCCTGCTCGGCTTGCAAGCGAGATTCCAACTGCTGCGTCTCGGCGATTCGTGCCGCCAAGTCCGACTCGCGTTGATCCAGTTCCTGCGACAGGCACTGGATCTCTTGCTGCTGTTGGCCGAGTTCCGATTCACGCTGGTCCAGCTTCTGCGTTCGCTCCTCCAACTCCTGCTCGCGCCGCTCCAACTCATTCGCCCGGGCGTCTAGCTCATGACTACGGGAATCAAGCCCATTGCTGCGAGCGCCTAACTCACTGTCACGGGCATCTAACTCACTCTCACGGGCATTTAACTCACTCTCACGGGCATCTAACTCACTGCCACGGGCGTCTAACTCACTGTCACGGGCATCTAACTCACTGTCACGGGCATCTAACTCACT
>NZ_JANZKV010000224.1 GCF_025060895.1 Stieleria sedimenti
TGCCGCGGTAAAGGTCAGGTACGAATGGCACGGGCACAGTGTTGGTGTGCAGGCTTTAGCCCAATACCGCTAAGTTAAGCGTCGTTTCTTCAGATGAGGGCCCGTAGGCTCGCGCCAAACGGCTGATATTCGTTTGACATCAGCCGGTTCGCGCCAGCGTCCGGGCCCCCTCATTCATGTTAACTTAGCGGTATTGGGCTTTAGCCGCCCACTGTCGCTGCGTAGCAGCGACCGGGAATCGCCTGAAGGCTAAACACCAACGGTTGCCGATGCCGGTGCCATTCATGTCAGGGCGCGTCCCACCACCAATGATTCACCGGGATCGGCTGATGATGGGTGACGTAGGTTTGTCCCGACAGTGTGGGGTAGGTGCCGATCGTCGCTTTGACGGTCGACTCGGTCGCGACGGACACGCCGCCGCTGGCAAGCAGCACGTGGTGACGCTGACTGCCTTTGCGAACGGTGTGCAAGGTCGCGATCGATTCGACTTGTTTCGGGGCCGGCAGATTCCAGTCCCTGGCGTCGTCTTCGGCGGCCAGCCCCATCGCCAACGGGCGGTGCACGTCCTGCGAGCCGAACCGGTCGATCAGATGGGATACCGCGGCGACCCGATACAGCGACTCGAGCGCGCCGTAGATGGGGTACTGGTCGCGGATACGGGACCAATGTCGATTGAATCCGGCGACAAATTGAGCACTACGCGGATCAACGGTGACATCGCCGCGGCCGCCATCGGCCAACGCGCGTTGGTTTTCACCGCTGAGCCGAATCGGGGTGCCGGCGATTTCAAAAACACGTTGCTCCGTGTCGCTGCGAACCGCTTGCGGGTTGGCCGTGAACCAAAGCCGCAGCAACAATCCGTCCGGAGGGCCTTGCGCGATGAAGTCGTCCACGACGTCCAAGTAACTGTCGACGCCCTCGGGCATCGGTTGCTCGCCGAGGGCGAGTTGTTTCATGTGGCGGTCCGCTTCGACCATCAGCAAGGCGACGGAGGTGTCGCCGGCGGCGCCGAACACCTCGACGCGTTGCATGCCGAGCGCGGTTCGCAATTGGTCGGCGGATTTGCCGATCGGAATCTGTCCGGAGCGAATCTCGGCCGCAACGTCCATCGCCGCTTGCATGCCCGCCGGCGTCGGATCGATCGTGCAGCCGAATGGCGTGTCGGCAAACGTGGACGCCAGGCAGCGGGCCAGGAAGTCGCTGCGGAGCGTCGAACGCCCCGATTCACGGTCCACATACCAACCGCGATCCATGTCGATCCCGCCGGTCGGGGCCGCCAAGATGACGTCGTCGTCGGTCAGGATCAGATACTGGATGTGCGACAGGCCGGCCAGATTCAACAGACTGTCGCCGAGCGGAACGCCGGTCATCCGTCGGGTCGTGATTTCATCACGCAGGCGACGTAGTGAAACGCAACGAAGTTTTGACGGGCTGCGCCAGTCGCGTGCGGTCGGGGTGGTGTCGCCGGACAGCAAGGTGTCGAGATTCGCGATCGCCCCCCGGGCCCGCGATTGATCGTCGCTGGGCAGCAAGGCGATTTCGACCGTTCCGGACGGATCGACATAAACCCCTTGGGGATAGGGCGCCATCGTGCTGTTGCCGCCGAGTGCTTCCCAGGTATCGGGAACCACGGTGGTTTCGATCAGCGCCATCAGGGAGTCAAAATCCGCGAACGCGCCGCCACCTTGGGCAGGTCCGCCGCGTGCGGCTCCGCGCGTCTGGTCGATCACGCTTTGGCGGTTTTCCGGGGTCTCGATCTGACGCACCGTCGCGGCGGCGGCCAGCGAATCACCCGAGAGCGATTGGGCCGTGGCGATCTGGGCCAACCAACCGTCACGCGTGGTCGGCAGCGTCTTGGGCGGCATCGATTTGGCGACCGCGAATTCGCCGGCGCTGATGGCCTGGTCAGGATCTGCCGGTGGTGCAGCGGTGCAGGAAGGCGACGCCACCATCGGAGAGAGCAAGAAGGTGAAGGCGGCAGCAGAAACCAAGATCGCAATCCGGCGGTTTCGATTCATCACGTATTCCTAACGTTGGTTCGTCTGGTGATTGGAGCGTTTGGGGGCGGCGTCCACCACCGAACGACCGGTAGTGAAAAAATCATGCCAATCAAATTATTTTTCAATTCGGTCATCCGTGGCGCCGTTCCGACATCTCAGCGTAGCAAAATGCTGCACCCAGGGTGTATCATTCTGCGTCAGGGGCACGCCAGACTCCGCCTAGCAGTCGCTCTTGGGGGCGGAACCGCTCTTTGTAGTTCAAGTGGGGGTTTTCAGCGACAAACAGGCCCAAATACACGTAGGTTCGTCCCGTTTGCCGGGCCCACTGAATTTGTTTGAGCACCGCCAGTGTGCCGATGCAGTAGCGTCCATAGTCGGGGTCGAAGTGCGTGTAGACGGCGTTGACGGACTCGCGGCCCAAGTCGACGATCGCGATTCCGATCAGTTTCCCGTCCAGTCGGAAGGTCAGTTCGGCCGTCTCGACGCAGGTCGCGACCAGGAATTCGTGGTAGTCGACTAAATCTGCCGGACCACGACGGCTGAGCTTTCTGGCGCTGCGATGGGTGTTAAAAAGGCGAAGTCGTTCGGGGTCGACCAGCACGCGTCCCCAGCTGATCTCCAGTTCTCGTTCGGATCGATTGAGGATCCGTTTCATCGATCGAGAGAACTGGAACGGATGCACGTTGACGCGGGTGGGAATGCATTGTCTGCAATCGGGACACTGCGTCCGATAGAGCATTGTTCCGGCACGCCGATAGCCGAGTCGGAGCAAACGATCCAGGTCGTCGGGCAAGATCCGGCGTTTGGGGTACTCCAGCGGCATCCGAGCCACTTTCCCGTCCAGATACGGGCATTCTTGCAGCGCGTCGTAGACGACCACCAACCCCGATTTGACGAAGTCGTCTTCGGAAGCGTCGACGACGAGTGGATTCCGCTTGTCGGACGGTTTCGGGGGTGACTCGTACTTCATAAAAAAAACACTGGCCGCACGGAAAGTGATTCCCGACGGCCAGTGTAGCGTGGTTTCGCTGTGATGACGAATCAGCGGTTGGGAATCAGTCCCACCACCACTGCCCGGGCTTCAAGCCAGACGGTCCGGCGGACTGTTTGACTTGGTCGGTCCGTCCCTCGCGGTCGACGACCAGCGTTTCTTTGGCGAGTGCTTTTCGCGGTTGCATCTGGACACCGCCACCGAGCGGCGTCATCAGGGTGTTGCCTCGCCAAACCGCATTCACGGCGGTCTCGACTTGTTCCGGCGCGGTGTAGGTTTGCACCGTCAGGACCGACTCGTTGCCCAGGACCGGCATGGCCCATTCGGCTTGGCCGTAGAAGTCCTGTTCTTGGATGTAGGCCGCAGCGATCGAGACGTCCATCAGTTGACGCAGTTCGGCATAGATTCGAACCCGGTCGGCGATCATCGGGAACTTGCTGGTGAATTCCTGGCAAAACGCCTGGCTGGCTTTGTTGACGCGACGGGTGATGGTTCGTTTTCCGCCGGCGACCCGCTCGTTTTCTCCGACCAGCTGAACGCCGCGTTCGTTGATCTTCATCGCCAACCCGTCTTCGCTGACCGCGATGCCGTCATAGCGGGGTTGGAAATACCATCGTTCCATCGCGTTGGCGGCGACCGCCGACGGGTTGGCTCGGTCGACGTAGCTTTGGAATCGCATCGGCAGACGTTCCAGGCCGATCCCGATCAGTTTCATGCGATAGTCCGCTTCGACCAAGACGCGGGCAAAGTGGGTGTCGGTCGGAATGCCGCGAATCGAGACGTTTTGCAGTCCCAGATTGTTTTTTAAACCAGCTGCCAGGCGAGCCGCATCGCTGGGTTGCACTCGGCCGCGAACCGATGCCAGGAACTGTTGCATTCGCTGCAAGCCTTCTTCGGTCGGATCGATCGAAACGCTGATCACACCGGTCGCCGGTTGGCCGGGCGCGAAGGCGCGAAGGGCGGTGACGAGGTCTTCCAACAGGACCGTCGGTTTACCGGACTCGATGCCGACAAAACGTTCGGTGGGGTCGGCGACAAACCCTTCGGCCGGTCCGGCCACCACGATGTCGCGGGTTTCGGGATAGTAGAAGACGTACCGGATCGACGTCAGGCCTGCGAGGGCCGTCAAATCATCGCCGACGGCACCTCCGGCGGCGAGTTGGTCTTGGATGGCCGCTTCGAGGCGCTGCAGCGAGACTTTTCGCAGTTCGCTACCACGCATCAGGTCGTTGTCCCGCATTTGACGGGCGGCCATCAAACGTTGCTGGGCGACGCGGGGATCAAACTGGCGGACTTTCAAGACGCCTTGAGCATCGACGTCGACGCCGGCGATCGGCTGGGCAAAGTTGTTGACCGTATTGCCTCCGCCGCCCGTGTTTTGGCCAGGGGCGTTGGATGCGGAGCAGACGAAGGCTGCGGCGAGGGCGGCAAGCAGAAATGATCGGAAAAGACGTGTCATCGGTGAAACCAATTTCAAAACGCGGCCGAGGTTGGGGGCGCAGGGGGAAAAGTCACTCGCTGTGACAGTAATCAGTCGCGGGCGGATCGGCAAGAAACTACCGCGATGGAACCGAAATTGAGGCAAATCAGTGGTCCGGATCTGCCCCCGCATGGGGATTTTGAGGGCCCAGCGGCGATTGACCGCCACGTGCTCACGGTGCAAACACCATACCGCACCGCTCCTATCTTAGCTCTCCGCCGACGCGATTGCCCCGCCCTTCCGGTTTTTTTGCTCTGCCGTAGAATCTGGCCTGACGGTCTGGAAACCACCTTCCCAACGAGTTTTTAAAGATGAGCGGCGATTGCGATTTCGGTTTGATTGGTTTGGCAGTCATGGGCGAGAACTTAGCCCTGAACGTTGAAAGTCGCGGGTACAAGGTCGCCGTGTACAACCGCACGACCAGCAAGGTCGACGAGTTAATCGCCGGCCGCGCCGCAGGCAAGAACTTCGTCGGTACCCACTCGATCGAAGAATTCGTCAAAGCCGTCAAACGCCCCCGCAAGCTGATGATGCTGGTCAAGGCCGGCCCGGCCGTCGACGCGATCATCGAGCAATTGCTGCCGCACTGTGAGCCCGGCGACATCATCATCGACGGTGGGAACGAATATTACGTGAACACCGAACGCCGCACCAAACAGGTCGAAGAAGCCGGGTTGTTGTACGTCGGCTGCGGCGTCAGCGGCGGCGAAGAGGGCGCTCTGAAAGGTCCCAGTCTGATGCCCGGCGGGTCCGCCGAAGCCTGGCCGCACATCAAGGAGATGTTTCAGTCGATCGCCGCCAAAGTCGGCCCCAACAATGACATCCCCTGCTGCGAATGGCTGGGCAGCGGTGGTGCCGGCAATTACGTCAAAATGGTGCACAACGGCATCGAATACGGCGACATGCAGCTGATTTGCGAAGCCTATCAATTGTTGAGTGAACTCGGTGGGCTGACCAACGAGGAACTGTACGACGTGTTCGACCAGTGGAACGACGGTGAACTGCAGAGTTACCTGATCGAAATCAGCCGCGATATCTTCAGCGTCAAAGACGACCAGGGCGGCGACGGTTACTTGGTCGACAAGATCATGGACGTCGCCGGGGCCAAGGGCACCGGGAAATGGATGAGCCAATTGGCACTCGATCTGGGTGTCCCTAGCACGCTGGTCACCACCGCCGTCTTCGCCCGTGGGTTGTCGGCCCAAAAAGAGGCCCGCGTTCGAGCCAGCAAAACACTCAACGGCCCGTCCGAATCGTCGAATCCCGAAATGCGTGCCATCGCCGAGACGCTCGTCGGTGATCGAGCCGAATTCGTCGAAGCGGTTCGGCAAGCACTTTACGCTTCCAAGATCGTCTCCTACGCCCAGGGCTTCGTTCAACTGCAAGCCGCCTCGGACGAACACAACTGGAACCTCGACTACGGCGCCGCCGCCTTGCTGTGGCGAGGGGGATGCATCATTCGCGCCCAGTTCCTCGACCGCATCAAAGAAGCCTTTGACGCCGATCCGAACTTGGAAAACCTGCTGTTGGCCAAATACTTCGAAGACGCCGTCGAAAACGCGCAAGAGAAATGGCGCAAGGTCGTCGCGGTTGCATCGGTCATGGGGATCCCCGTTCCCGCATTCAGCACCGCGCTGTGCTACTACGATGGCTATCGCATGGAACGATTGCCGGCCAACTTGTTGCAAGCCCAACGCGACTACTTCGGTGCCCACACCTACAAGCGAGTCGACAAGGACGGCACGTTCCACAGCGAGTGGTTGCAGTTGCGCAAAACCCCCAAGGCATAATCATGCCCAGCGATCCGATCGTCTGTCCGTTTTGCCCGCTGTGTTGCGATGACGTGCGCGTCGATGCGGCCAGCGGCGAGACGGATGTGCCCTGTGATCTGGCACGGCTCGAACTGGCCGCGGCGGTTCGAACGCCCACCGCCAGGATCGGGTCCGAGTCCATCGATTCGATCGATTGGAACGCGCTCGGTGAATCGCTAGCGCTCCAACCGACTCCGGTCGTGGAGTTCAACGGGGCGACAATCGCGGAAGCGAAAATGTTGGAGACGCTGGTCACCGAAGGCCAGATGCAGCTGCGCATCGCCGACACCGCCTGCGCACGGGCGCTCGATCAAACGATTGCCCGCGACGGTTTGCTCGGCACCACGTTGGGCGACGCGGTTCGTCGCGCCGAGTATTTCTGGGTGATCGGCAATCTGGATCCGCGCACGCCGCGATTGAAAGAACGTTTGAACCAGTCCGGTGCGGCGATGGAATACACGCCCACCGCCACGATCGGTCTGCTTTCACGCTTGCACGAATTGCTGGGCGGTTTGGCAGTCGACTCGGCGGTCGACTCGGCAGCGGCGGTCGACTCGAGCGGGGCGGAACCCGATCGACTGCACGAGCATTTTCGAAACAGTCGTTCCACCGTGGTCGTGGTCGGGGAGGCGGCGTTTGAATCGGGCGAGGAAGTGATCGCCGGCGAACTGTTGATCCGCTGGATCGCCCGCTGGAATGAGACGGCGTTGCCGATCTCCGACGGGCATGAAGGCGACGACTCGATCGTCTCACGCGTCACCCTGTTGCGGCTGACCGCTGACCAGAATTTGCGGACCGTGATGCGTTGGCGGAACAATCAAGTGTCGCCGTCGGATTTGTCGTCACCGCTTGATCCGACGATTCGCGTCGGCAGTCCGGTCGGTGAATTCACCGCTCCGGTGCGTCTGCAAATCGGCGGAGTGGATCCCGGCCAGTCGTGCGCGCATGCCTACCTGCCCGCCAGCATGCCGGGTGTCCACCATGCGGACACGACGATTCGCGGCGACGGTTCGGTCACGCTGCCGTTGACCGGTTGGACCGACTCGGCATATCCCCGTCGAGTCGAAGTGCTCCGACGAGTGCTCGGTGTCGGGTAGGCTGGAAGCCTCGTCCACGTCGACCGCTGACAGGCTGGAAGCCTACCCCACTTCGTTTAGGACGACGCCATTTGCGACTCCAGTTCCAGTGCGAGCGCGGCTTCTTCGGCGATCTGAGCCGCGGTGCGGCGTCGACGCTTGCGAGGTTTCGCGTTCATCCACTCTTTCGTCAACACTTCAAAGACCTCGGGCGTTTCGTAACGCACGATGTTTTTGCCTTCGGGCATCGGACCGATCAGGCCACGAAACACGGGCATCCCGCGGAGTGCCAGGTCGGTGCTGCAGTCATCAATGCCGATCTGTTGGTGCGACTGCATCAGGGGAGCGATGGAGGGATAATCGGAAATCATCAACGAACCATCACGGCCGCGTGTAACCACGCGGTAGGTGTCTTTCTTGGCCATGGTGCCTCCTAAAAAGGGAGTGGCGCTACATCGAAGTGGGAAGGCATCGATTGACCCGTGAATCACCGTCGTTGGGAGAGGGCGCGCAGCAAGTGATCGAGCCCTCATGAGGTTTTCAGCCAGCAGCTGCCGATTGGGAGGCGGCGAGCGACCAGATGATGCGCTGGAAAAAATCGCGGGCGAGCAGCGACGTCCGCCCAACCATCGTCGCGTCAATCGTAGGGATCGAACGTGATCAGATAGTTTTTGGGGTCAGGACGGCAGACGTCGATGCTCCGATGCGCCGCGATTTCAACCGACGTAGGGAGGGAGGGTCGTCAGTTGCAAATCGATTCGAGGGTCAATCGAACAAGAGTCATATCGACGCCCGGGTGACGCTCGTGCACGAAAGTGTTGCGAATGTGGAGACAGCGACGCGAGGGTGGCGGTGCACCGTGACTGATGCGATCAACGAGAACCACGCTCGCAACGTGGAGGACAGTCGCAACAGGCACGTTGGCCTCGACCGTTGCGTTCGGCCACGCCGCTACAGACGGAAGATGCGGAAGCGCAACGGTAAAGCACTCGCTGGCGGCAGGGCGCCAGCGGGCTGTCGATAGAGTGAGCCGCGACGCGTAAGCGGCCGGGCATCGAGACGCTGCCCGAGGCCTTACGGCCAGCGGCTCACCATCGTCTCGACAAATCCCATTCAATCGACGGCCCGCCAGCCCTCTGGTGCTGCGCTTAGATGTTGATCAAATCATTGAAAAACACGAACACCATCAGCGCCAGCAGCATCAGCCCGCCGACCAGCGTCAAACGCATCTCCAGTTCTTCGTTCACACGACGTCCCATGATCGCTTCGCAGATCAGAAACACCATGTGACCACCGTCCAGGACGGGGATCGGCAAGAAATTGAGCACGGCCAGGTTCATGCTGAGCATCGTCAAGAACAGCAGTTGGGCCGAAACGCCGCGTTCGGCTTCGCTGCCGGCGACTTGGAAAATCTTGATCGGCCCGCCGACTTGATCCTTGCTGACGCTTCCGTGGACCAGCATGTTGAGGAATCGAAAGACTTCGCCGAGTCGGCGTCGGCATTCGCGAATCCCCAGCACCGACGCTTCCTTCAACGAACTCGCCGTCTGGATTTCTTCCGACGCGACCAAGCCCAGTCCGCGTTCGAACCGGACGCGTTGGTCCGTCGCCAGTTTCACCACCGATTCGACGATCACGCCGGATTCGGCACGTTCGGCCAACACTTTGAACTCGGTACCTTCGGGGAGCGATTGAATCGATTCAAACAACCCTGCCGCCGTCTTGACTTCATCAAACTTCCATCCCTTGGACAGTTCTTCGACGAGGGCGGCGAGCGGACCGGTCGAGAAATCATCGGGGTATTCGTTGCTCGCCAGCAGCGTGATGCTCTTCAGCTCGTCGGTCGGCTGCAACTCGTCGCCCTTGACCAGGTGTTCTCGGTTGAACGCGCTGACCGTGGCGGGCAATTCAAAGGCAAAGCCGTAGGCATTGATCGATGCCTTGTCCCCGGTGCCGTAGGTGGGCGAAAGGGTTTGCGGAGAATTATCGGGACTGATTTCGATTTTCAGGGTTTCTTCTCCGCGGCGGACCGTCAACACGATCGGCTCGCGTCGGGCGAGCATCAGCACCAATTCCTCTCCGTCGGGCGCCGTCACCTCGCCCACCGCTTCGATCACATCACCGACTTGCAGTCCGGCTTTTTCCGCGGGGCCGTTGGTGACCAGTGCGGTGACCGGACCGGCGGCGGCGCGAATCCCGATCCACTTTGATTGCTGCGGCGGCAACTCGACGACGTGATTGCTGCCGTCGGCGCGACGCAGTCCCAGTTGGATCGTTTTTTCCGGATGCGTGTTCAGATAGTCGAACAACGGCGTGCCGGGGACCATCGCGTTTTCGTCGATCGGCGTGCCGTCAAAGGAGACGATCGTCGCGCCGAGATCTTGCTCGGTCAGCACGTCGGCGGCGACACTGCGGGGGGCCGCGTTTTCGGAATCGCTGAGCGTGGTCGACGTCGGGCTGGTGATGCCGATCATCCGAAACCGGTTTTGCAGCGGATGGGGCTGGGTGACGAGTTCGTATTGAACATTCCGGCTGTCGAAGGCGACGGTCAGCGGGATCGGGCGGTCCGGGGTTTCCAGACCGGCATGCAAGATCGCCGAACGCATCTCGCGGAAGTGCATTTGGGCGTCGTCCATGCCGTCGACCGAGACGACTTGTCCGCCGGGTTCGATTCCGGCTTGCCAAGCCGGGCCGCCCGGGGTCACGCCGCCGATGATGGCGGGGGTGTAGGGGACGCCATAAAAGAACGCGGCGGCGGCGAACATCGCCCCGGTCACGACATTCATGAACACGCCGGCACTCATGATGATCATGCGTTGCCAGACGGGTTTGGCGGGCAGGCTGCGGGGATCCAATTCCGCCAGCTCGCTCGCCGCGGACGGTTCCGATTCACCGTCGTGATCGTCGTCGACCTCTTCCTCGCCGGCCAACTGACGTGCCCGGGCCGCTTCGTCTTTCATCTTTCGCGGGTCATCATCCTGGCCGAGCATTTTGACGTAGCCGCCCAGCGGGATGATTCCGATCCCGTATTCCGTTTCGCCGTAAGTGAATTTGCCGAGCGTCGACGGCAGCTTGATCGGGCCGATCTTCATCGGCGGATCGAAGCCCACGTAAAACTTCTCGCATTTGACGCCGAAGGTCTTTGCGGCGACAAAATGCCCCAGTTCATGGACGAAGATGACCAGGCCGATGCCGAGCGCCACCCGCGTCCAAAGCAGGAATTTGCTTCCCACCGCCATCAGACCCTCCGGTTCGGATTCGGCTAGCAGGAGGAACAGATCGCTGATCATATCGTTGGTTATCTACGAGGAGGGGATGAAAGGCGTTCGGCACAGTGCCGCGTTTCTTGGCGTGCCCATTGGTCTAATTCCAGCAGACGGGCCAATCCGGGCCGTTGCTCGAAGGTGTGGTTTTCGAGCGTTTTTTGACACAGGGGGACGATGTCAGTAAACCGAATTTCGCCGTCCAGGAATAGACCGACCGCCACTTCGTTAGCCGCATTGACCACCGCGCCGGCTGTTCCGCCAGCCCTGGCGACCTCAAAACCGAGTGTCAACGCCGGAAAACGGTCCAAATCGACCGGTTGAAGACTCAAATCCCAGCTCTGTTGGCGATCCAACGGCGGAGTCGGACAAGGCAGACGTCGGGGATGCGTCAGAGCATACTGAATCGGCAATCGCATGTCCGGTGGACTGAGTTGAGCGAGCACCGAGCTGTCTTGGAATTCCACCATCGAATGAATGATCGACTGCGGATGGATCATCACCTCGATTTGGTCGGCCGAGACGTCAAACAGCCACCTGGCTTCAATGATCTCCAACGCCTTGTTCATCATTGTCGCCGAATCGATCGAAATTTTCCGCCCCATCTGCCAGGTGGGGTGCGCCAGGGCGCAGTCCGGCGTTGCATTTCGCATTTCCGTCGCGCTGGCGGACCGAAACGGGCCGCCGCTGGCGGTCAGAATCAGCCGCTTGGCGGGGCTCGGCGAGTGGGCGATGCACTGCCAGATCGCCGAGTGTTCGCTGTCGACCGGCAGCAGCTGGGCGTCGGATTGGGCCACTTTTTCGCTGACCAAGCCGCCGGCAACCACCAGCGTTTCCTTGTTGGCAAGCGCCACCCGTTTGCCGGCTTCGACCGCCGCGACGGTGCTTTCCAGCCCTGCGCGGCCGACGATGGCCGCGACCACCACGTCGACTTCGGGATCGCGCGCGGCGTCGACCAGTTGGTCGGGGCCGAACCGCAGCCCGCCCGGATCGTCCAACAAGGATCCAAATCGCCGCGTCGCCGTTTCGGGCGAGATCGAGGAGGGATCGGAGAAAATCAGACGCGCCGGTGCTCGGCCGTCCCGACAGGCCTGTCCGGCCAGCGTTTCCAACACGTCCAGGTTGTTGTGCCCCGATGCGGCCCACAACCGCCACGCATGGTCCGGGTCGATGCGATTCAAATGCCCGATCACTTCGGCGGTCGAAGTGCCGATGCTGCCGGTCGCCCCCAGGACCGCAACGTTGACCGTCGATCGCTTGGAACGGTCGGCAGGCAACTCGGATTCGCAGGGGGGGGCGGTTGAGAGTTTGGTCACGGTGACGGTTCCATCAGCTCCGGTAGAATCCCTTGAAACCTTTATCATGGACGATCGGTTCGATTGTTACGACCCGACCTTGCGTTATGCTCGGCCCGCGGTGGGTTGTCCCGCGTGCGATTGGACCGAACAATGGCGTGTGATTTGGTGGGATTCGATTAATTTGCTCGATTCGCAGCCAGCGGACACAGCCAGCGGACGTCGTGTGTCTGGGCCGGACCACCACACGCCACGGTGACCGACGTCGCCTCTCTTTCCCCTCTTTCGACGCAGATATCAATCTTCGATGAGTGACAAGAAACGATCCAATCGCGGTTCCGACGATCAAAGCAACCGAGGCGGCGACGCGCCGTCGCGAGAAACCCGGACCGGTGGCGTTTGGTTGGTCATCATCGGCGTGATCTTGGCGGTGATGATGAGTGCCCTGCTGTTCGGGCAAAATACCCGCTCGCTGCGCTACCCCGACCTGGCCAAGTTGCTCGTCGAACACGGCAAACAAAAGAAAGTGGAGCGCGAAGGCGGTCAGGCGGAAACGCCCAGGGTGGTGGTGGATTCGCCCAAGGATCCCAAGATTCAGCTGGAGTTTTCCGATTTGCAACTCGTTTTGCTCGGCGACGAAGAAATCACCGGGACGGTGATGTATCGCTCGTTGGGCTCGGGCAGAAAAGCGGAAGATGACCCCGAGAACGTGCCGACGAAGACCGATTTCAAGACCATCCGCGTGCAGAATGAAACCCAGGATGCCTACTTTGACCAAATCTTGCGCGATTCGGGTGTGACCTGGGACAACGCCCGTCCCAATCGTTGGCTGGCGGACAATTGGTTCAACTTGTTCATGCTAGGCGCGATCATCGCCATCGGGGTGATCATGTTGCGGCGAATCGGCGGGGTCGGTTCCCCGATGTCGTTCTCCCGCAGCCGCGGCAAATTGCACGGCCAAGAAGACCTGTCGATCTCCTTCGAAGACGCCGCGGGAATTGACGAAGCGGTCGAAGAGGTCCGTGAGGTCGTCGACTTCCTCAAGAACAGCGAAAAGTACCAGGCACTCGGTGGTCGGATCCCCAAGGGCGTGTTGTTGGTCGGACCGCCCGGGACCGGCAAGACGCTGTTGGCCAGGGCGATCGCCGGTGAAGCCGGTGTGCCGTTCTTCAGCCTGTCCGGCAGCGACTTTGTCGAAATGTTCGTCGGCGTCGGTGCGGCACGGGTTCGCGACATGTTTCAGCAGGCGACCAGCCGCGCGCCGTGCATTATTTTCATCGACGAACTCGATGCGCTCGGCAAGAGTCGTTCGGGCAGCGTGGTCGGCGGCCACGACGAACGAGAGCAAACGCTCAACGCCTTGTTGGTCGAAATGGACGGGTTTGATTCCAACAACGGAGTCATTGTCGTCGCGGCCACCAACCGCCCCGAAACGCTGGACCCGGCATTGCTGCGCCCGGGACGTTTCGACCGCCAAGTTTTGGTGGACCGTCCCGATCTCGCCGGCCGCGAAGCGATCTTGAAGGTCCACGTCCGCAGCGTGAAATTGGACGACGATGTCGACCTGCGACACATCGCTTCGATCACCAGCGGTTTTGTCGGAGCCGACCTGGCCAATCTGGTCAACGAAGCGGCGTTGTTGGCGGCACGGTCAGACAAATCGGCCGTCAGCACGACCGAGTTCGACGAAGCGGTCGATCGCGTGACCGCCGGCTTGGAAAAGAAAAACCGCGTGATGAACGAGGACGAAAAGATCCGCGTGGCCTATCACGAGGCCGCCCACGCCCTGGTCGCCGCCGCGCTGCCCAACACCGATCCGGTCCACAAGGTCAGCATCATCCCCCGCGGGTTCGCCGCGCTGGGCTACACCATGCAGCGTCCCGAATCCGAACGCTATCTGATGACCAAGCTGGAGTTGGAAAGCCGCATGAAGGTCCTGCTGGGAGGCACGCTGGCCGAGGAAATGGTGTTGCAGGACATCAGCACCGGAGCCCAGAACGACCTGGAACGCTGCACCGAAATCGCCCGCAGCATGGTGATGGACTATGGCATGAGCCGGCTGGGACGGATCAATTACCGCCGCAGCACCGCGTCGCCGTTCCTGACCGGCGGTGGCGGCAACGGACACAGCATGACTTACGGAGAAGACACCGCCAAACTGATCGACAAGGAAGTGTCCAGGATCGTCGAAGACGCGCTCACCCAAACCCGCGAAATCCTGACCCAGCGGCGCGAGGTGCTCGAAGCGATCACGCAACGGTTGTTGGAGGTCGAATCGATCGACAACACCGAACTGTTCCGTATCATCAAGGAACATTCCACCGGACCCTGGTTGGTCCCGGGAACCATTACCGAAAAACCGCGGGCACAAATTCGCAAACCGGAAAACGATTTGGATACACTAAAGGACGCGGAATAACGCTCTTCCTTTCCTTTTGATTCAACTCGATGCGAAAACTACTCAGTCTGCTGTTGCTCGGTCTCGCCACCTACGGCGTCGCACAAACGCCCTCCACGATCGGTCAGATCGAAGTGCTGGCGCCGGAGATGGAAACCTATGCCGATGCCGCCACCAAGATCGAGGTGCTGGCGGGGGGGTTCACCTGGACCGAGGGGCCGGTCTGGATCGTGGATGATGGAGGCGGCCATTTGCTGTTTTCCGACATCCCGCGTAATAGTATCTTCCATTGGTCCCAGTCGCGCGGTGTGGAATTGTTCATGCGACCGAGCGGCTACACCGGAGTCAGCTACTACGGTTTGGAACCCGGGTCCAACGGACTGACGCTCGATCCGGAACATCGGTTGACGATGTGCGAGCACGGTGACCGTCGCGTTTCGGTGCTCACCCGCGGCGGCGGCAAACGGACCTTGGTCGATCGCTACCAAGGTAAACGACTCAACAGCCCCAACGATTTGACGTTCGACAAATCGGGCAACCTGTACTTCACCGACCCGCCTTACGGGTTGCCCGAACGCGCCGACGACCCGCGACGCGAACTGGATTTCTGTGGCGTCTACCGGCTCGGCGCCGACGGCTCGCTGACGCTGCTGACCAAAGAGATGACGCGGCCCAACGGGATCGCCTTGTCGCCGGACGAAAAAACGCTCTACGTCGCGCAAAGTGATCCCGAGCGCCCGATCTGGATGGCCTTTCCGATCGGCGACGACGGCAAGCTGGGGCAGGGCAAGGTCTTGCACGATGCCAAAGCGGCGATGAAGGACTATCCGGGACTTCCCGACGGGATGACCGTCAAAACAGATGGAACGATCTTCGGCAGCGGCCCGGGCGCGATCTACGTACTCTCTCCGGCCGGCAAGTTACTCGGTCGCATCATCACCGGCGGTCGCGTCAGCAATTGCACCTTTGATGCCGACGAAGCGTACTTGTACATCACCGCGGACAGTTTTCTGTGCCGCGTGAAGATGAAGTGATCACTTCAGCACGTGGCGTCAGCCCAACACCACGTCCTTTGGCCGCAAGGTGTTAGCGGAACGGCGCGAGCCGTCCGGTCGCGCTTCAAACACACCGTGACAGACCGGAGGGCTCGCGCCCTACCGCTAACAAAAACACCCCTCAAGGTG
>NZ_JANZKV010000225.1 GCF_025060895.1 Stieleria sedimenti
AAGACCGTCGCTCCGGGCTTTCGAGGATGCATGCATCGATTCCGCTAACGTCAGTGAATGGATCGGTATGAAACAGGGAGGGCCGTTGCATGGACCGTGTCGGCCAACGGCCGTTGACAATCCCGTCACCACCTCTGTCCCACTTTGGGTTCGCCCTCGACCACCAGGTAACGATGGCCCGTTCGGATTGTATCAAAGTCTTGCACCAACCCCGACGGCCACTGCACTTGCAGACGGACAATCGCATCGGGTTGTGTCTTGGGAAACGCGAATTGGATGACGGGTTCGTCACTGCAAAAATAGCCGTCTCCGGCGGTCACCCATTCGACGAATCGGGTGTCGTCGACCGTCAACGAGAGTTTTGCGCCGATGGCATCGCGTTCGCTGGTCGTCCCGATCAGTTCGATTTGAATCCACTCACCCTCGGCACGCGTTTCGTCATGCAGCAGCGCGACCGGTTGGTCGAGATGTCCGACCAGGAAATCGGTCGCGCCGTCGCGATCGTAGTCCAGCATGGCGATCGTCCGGCCCAGGTACGTGTGGTCCCAGTATCCGGATTCGTCGTCTACATCGGCGAGTGTCAAACCGCGGCCATCGGACATCAGCACTTGCGGTGCCATCTGATACGGTTCCCCCTGATCTCGCACGTCAAAGATATGTCCGTTGGTGACAATGAAATCCAGAAAGCCGTTTCGATCAAAGTCGACGGCCTTGGTCCCGAATCCGACGTAGGGATTGGTCGCCGCGGCAAGTCCGTATCGAACGCTGTAGTCGGTGAAATCTCCCGATTCGTTTTGCAGATACAGGTTGGCCGGTTCGAGCGAGTAGTTGGCGATCTGCAGATCGAGTCTGCCGTCGCGATTGAAGTCCCCCGTCGCGATCCCCATGCAGCCGTTGGCCGCACCGCTGAATCCGTTGGCCAGCCCGTTGGTGTCGGCCACGTTGACGAACGAGTTCTGGCCGTTTTGGACCAACAAATGATTCGGCCGCACGTCGATCCCGACGAACACCTCGTTCTTTCCGTCGGATCGGAAATCCGTCACGACAAGTCCCAGCGAGGTGCCGGGGCTTGCGATCGACCGAGTGATTTCATGAAGCCGAAATTCACCGTTGCCCAAGTTTTCGAACCAACGATCGGATTCGGGATAGTGCGACAGCGGAGTGGGTGAGATCCATTTGCCATCCGGTCCTTTTTTGGGCAGCGCGAAACCGCCTTCCATTTCGATGTAATTGGATTCGAACAGGTCCGGCAGTCGGTCGCCGTTGAGATCCGCGATGGCGACCGACGCGGTGAATCGATCTGGAAACGTTCCCAGACCTGACGTCTGCTCACGAAAGGTTCCGTCACCGTTATTGATCAGCAAGCGGTTGTGCCCCAGGCTGCCCAGGAACAGATCGGGAAAGCCGTCTTGATTGACGTCGCCGGCGGCCAGCCCGGAGGAGTAGTGAAAGTCTTCTGCATTGGCGGCGGCGGTCTGGTTGGTAAATCCCGAGACCTCGTGACGGTGAAGTTCATTAGAACGTGTGCATTGATCGGTCGGCGGGTCGCCCGAACCTTGTGCGAGGTAAACATCGGGCCGACCATCCAGGTCGTAGTCCAGCACCGCGATCCCGCCGCCGAGCGATTCATGGATAGGAATGGTGGCCAGGTCGATTTCCACGTCCTTGTACCATTGGAAATTCAATCCCAACTCGCCGGCTCGATTGACCAGACGCGGCGTGGCCGCGACTGGGCGTGCCGGTGCCGACGTCCGAGGTTGTTCTGCCGGCGTACCGACCAAGAGTTTTTCGAGTTGCGATGTCAATTCGAAATCCGCCGGAGCGAGCCCCAGCAACGAGACTTCGGTCGTCATGTCCGCCAGCGACGGGTCTTGCAAGAGCTGGGCGCGCTGCTGGGAGACCATTTGCCGAGGCCCGATCGCGTCGGCGGGCAACAGGGTCGAGGTCCAGCCGAGTGTCTCAAAGGGGCGTCCCAATTCCATCAGGTAGCGCGCCAATTGCGTTCGTTTTTCCTTGTTCGCCGACGCCTCGCCCACCTCCTTGGCCAGGCGTTCGGTTTGCGCGATCTCCACGCCCCGATTTCGAAACTGCGCGCTGTCGTCCGGACGGTCGAGTGCCGCCAGGACTTTCCCCAGACGCTGATAACAAACTCGGTCGGTCGGATCGCGGGTGATCGATTCCAGCAGCGCGGCGGCGGCGGCTTCGTGAGCGCGGCTGTCGATCAGAAACGTCCCCAGGGCGGACCAGTAATCACTGAACTGTTTGGCATCCGGCGCAAGACTCGCGTGCCATTGCTGGAACGCCTCCCATCGTTGGGTCTCGGCCAACAGCCGTCCGTAGAACGCTTGGGCGGCCACACTTTCAAAACCGTCGCGGCTTTGGTCGGCGAGTTGCTCGAGGGCGCGGTCATGCTGTTGCAGGCTAAAGTACCAGCGGGCTTTTCCCAGTCCCGGCGCGAATTGGTTTTCCGGCGGTTGTCCTTTGGCCAGCAGGACCTTCATTAGATCGGGTGTCGGAAAAGCTAGACGACGCCCGATTAAGGAGAACAGTTCCGGCTCGCTGGCCAAGCCCAAACGGCAGAGCGTCAGGGCTTGATCGCAAGCTTCCTGGCGGCGGCCGACAAAGTTCAACAGCCGCCAGGCTTCGTGACGCCAGCGCGGTTGGTCCTGTTTGGTCTGAAGTGCTTCGAGCAGTGTGTCGGCGGCCTGCGAAGGGCGTCCCAGCTTGGCCAGAACTTGATAACGCAGGTCGATGACGGCGGGCCAGACGGACGAACCGGCGTCGACCGAGCGAGCGATCTCGACGGCCGTTTCGAGGTTGCCCCGTGCCGCCTCGACCTGAGCGGTCAGTGCCTTGGCATCGTCATTATCGCCGTGACGAATCATCAGGGCATAAAGCGATTGCGCAGCCGCGTCGTGATCGCCGCTTTCGGCTAACGCACGCACGTCCTGCAATGCAGATTGCAGGTCCGCGGCATTGCCCGCAACCTTGCCCGCAGCGGCGGATGCCTGATCCGGATCACGATTGACGCCCGGATTGGAATCACGCCGGCAACCCACCAGCAGCAAGAACACCGCGAGGGTGAAGATCGAAGCAAAAATCCGCTCGGACACGTTTGAAAAATCAGTAGGGGTTGCCGCTTGCTGACGCTAAACGGCTAAGGGTCGACGGAGTTTGAGTGTGGCGTAAGCTTCCAGCTTGCGATCTGCTCGACGCAAGCTGGAAGCTTACGCCACTTTTTGTTCCGACAATCGTAGGTGACAAACCCGTACAAAAAAACCTCGCCCGCGGACTACACGGACGAGGTGTCTGGTTCAGCAGAATCGTTCAACGGCTTGTCGATAATCCGTTTACGACACTACTGGTTCAACTGTTCTTCGATGGTTTCCTTGGAAGCCCGGCTGCCGAGAGAACCCCACAGACCATACACACTTTTCTTGCCGGTCTTGTAAAGGGCACCGGGCGCTGCCGGCGAATCCCAGGCACCATTGGTGGGCGAGTTCTGGTTGCCGGACTCGACCGAATCGGTCATGAAGATCACCGCACCGTCGCCCATCAGGATGTGGGCACCGCCTTGGTGGCGGCTACTCGGCGGAGCCGAACCGACGTTATCGTGCCAGCCGTTGAAGCAGACTTCCGAGTTCGGCGGTCGAATGGTGTTGACCATCGTCATGCCCATCGAGGCCCACGCCCAGTTCATGCCACGACCGTTGGTGTTTTCGGCAACCCGTGGGTCAGAACCGGTGTACAGCGACGTGCAAACGCTGGCGTCGTCACACCAGAACATTGGTGAATCGGGCTGAAGCTGATTCGCTTCAACACAGTGCATTGGGTTCTTTTCGACAACCCAGCCCCCATTGTTAATTGAGATCGAACCGCGTTTGTCTCCGTCGCCCAAATCGGTCACGATTTCGGCCATTGCGATCGTGTTGGACAATCCGTCCAACACATCACGGAACTTGGTCGCCTTTTTGCGTGAGAAGTATCCGCGATCGACGGCGCTAAACCAAATCGGACGCCAATCATCTGGCGGCGGAGCCAAGTTGCCTTCTTTGGGGCCATTGTCCCAAACCTGGCTGAAGGAGTCACCGACGCAAGCGGCGTAGTTGGTTCGTCCACGTCCGGGACGTCCGGTACCCGGGTCGCTGGGACAGCGAAGGGTGGGAATTTCCGTCGCCCAGGGAATGAATCGGTCGGTTTGGTCACCGCGGTCGTGCCGTGGGTTGGGCCCCATCGGAGACCACAGACCGGTCGGCGTGTTCGGTGTCGAACCGTCCGTTGTCGCAGATCCACCCGAGGTGATCTGGTCCCAGATCGGTTGCTGCTCCATGAACGGAGTCAGACCGACCATTGCGCTGAGTTCTTCGTTGTTGGTGGTCACCGAGCCTTCCCACCAAGAACCGACTCGCGTTCCTCCCGAATTGTGCCCAAGCCCGGTTCCGCCGTTGTTGACGGGGTTTTGCTTGTAGGCGGAGTGATAGTTCTGCAACGCCAAGCCGATTTGCTTGAAATTGTTGCTGCAGCTCATACGACGTGCGGCTTCGCGAGCCGCTTGGACTGCCGGAAGCAGCAAGCCCACGAGAATACCAATAATGGCAATAACGACCAGCAGTTCCACAAGCGTGAAACCACTCGTCAACGATTTCCGACGAACCATTTACGGTCTCCTGGAAAAGAGAAAGAGAAAGAGGAAAGGGATGATCAAATGACACTAACTGCGTGTAGAGAAGCCTACTTTACCCCTATCTCGCGAAATCTGGGTGAACAATTCGACCGCTATTGTTCGTAATTCGCGGAAAAACTGGCAAATTAGCGGACCATAAACCACCCTACAGAGTGGCGGGTTCTTCGCATTCAGCGCCACTCCTGCAGCGAATCAATGCAGTCGCGCGCTCGCGTGACCGATCAGCTGCGAAGAGAAAACGCGACCGGTTCTGAGTCATGAACAGCGGCGTCAAGACGGCCCATCGAATGAATCGGCCGAACATCGATTGACTTCCGCCGTGATCGAGCAAGCGTGGGGGCGTCCCCATCGCCATGAGATTAACAAGCGCCGTGAGATCAACAACGGTTGACACGGCCGCTGTCTTGGGGGCTACCACAGGCGTTGTTGGCAAAAAAGACCAAGACAGCGTGACGACGAAACCGCGTGCCTACTTGCTTTTTGGAGCAGTCGCCCTGGACGACCCGCCTTTACGCATCATTTCTTCGTATTGACGTTGCTGGTCGGCAGTCATTGCGCCGTCGTCCTCGGTAACCGGTTCAATCACGGTTGGAGAGCCCGAACCACAACCGACCAGCGCAGGGACGGACAAACCGATCAGCGCCACAAGGACAAGCAAATTCTTCATTTTAATTCCCTGATGAAAATAGATGGCCAATGAATGCCTGGTAGGAAAGAAAGACCTGCGATGCACAAGAAGCATCTGGACATCGCCGTCAGCACGGCACAGTATAATCGTGCACACGCCTTCACCGCTCAGTCTAAGACCCCATAATCCTCCCGTAAAGGAACTTTGATTCACAAAGCCCTGGCTCAAGGGGGTGGGTGCTGGAGCCCCCGAATCCTGGTGCAGATCTGGCTCGGCGGAAAGGACCGCTCCGTCGCCGCACCATCAGTGGTCCGTCAATTCAGTGGTCCGTCAATTGTGAAACTTGCGGTGCGTGCCCCGAAATGGCACGGGCAAGCGTAAGTGTTGGTGTGCAGGCTTTCGCCCAATACCGCTAAGTTAACATGAATGAGGGGGCCCGGACGCTGGCGCGAACCGGCTGATGTCAAACGAATATCAGCCGTTTGGCGCGAGCCTACGGGGCCTCATCTGAAGATACGACGCTTAACTTAGCGGTATTGGGCTTTCGCCGCCCGGTGTCGCTGCTCCGCGGCGAGTAGAGACGCCTGAAAGGCTGGACACCACCGGTTGCTGAATCCCTGCTGCTGATTTCGGGACGCCGACTCGATCGACAGGCCTCTAGAACCCAGCGTGGGCGGCGCCGTGAAGCTCGGCGAGTTCCGCGTCCGTTAGCCCCGCGATCCTGTCGGGATCAAACAGATGGTCGCGGGTCAGATGCGTTCGAAAGGTCATGCCACTGACGAGCGCCTCTTGGATCTCCACTTTCGCAAGCCAGATCCTGATTTCCCGGGTCGTCAGACTGCGCAGCCACTCGCTCGGTGGTCGACCGTGACGGCCGCGCCGCTCGTCGCTTGAACGCCCGGCGTCAGGTCGTGAGCGGTCGCCGAATTCCACCGGCATCGTCTCGGGGTCTTGGATTTCAAACACCATGTCGGCCAGCGACGGTGCG
This sequence comes from Stieleria sedimenti, assembly GCF_025060895.1. GTDB lineage: Bacteria > Planctomycetota > Planctomycetia > Pirellulales > Pirellulaceae > Stieleria > Stieleria sedimenti. The sequence continues at coordinate 6,301 of NZ_JANZKV010000225.1, forward strand.
ATCGCAACCTTTCGGTCTTGCCATGAATCGATCGCAGCCAAGGGGCGTTTCAAGCGTTTGCGATCGGCCGGGATCAAGATCACGTCGGGCACCAGGCTTTCGTCGAGGTACCCGGTTTGTCCGGTGTAGGCTCGACCCGTTTCCCGATGGATGGGGAAGGTCACGCCGGTGGTTTTCCAAACCCCATGGACGAGGTTCTCACGTTCATACCAACGCCAGGACGCGTTGTGCCCGATCGACCAGTGTTCGGCGAGCGACTCTCTGACGACCCCATCGGACGGACTTGGATGGATCGGAAGCAGGTCGATTCCATCGCTTCCGGCAATCGACGTCGACACCGCGGCCAGATCATCAAGCGCGCCGGCGGTGATCCGCTCGCCGAGCGAGAGCATTCCGAAGCCGAGCCAAAAGGCAAAGCGTCGTCGAGAGGTGATGCCGGTGGTGGAGTTCATCAGGGGAGGCCTGTGCCAAGACAAACCGGGGCGACAAATCGCCCCGTTGAGGGAACGCTGTGAAGGATTCGTCGGAAACGGTCGTCAAGCGGCACGCGCGGAGGCATTCACCACGGGTGGGTGACGTCCGCAATGAACTGACCGCTACAACCGCTGTGACCTGACGGGGAATCAACGACGAGTGCGGTGTTCCAATCGGCAGCCCGCGAACCGTTCGGTTGCACCGTGAAAGACCGGAGGGCTCGCGCCCTACCGCTAATAAAAAACACAGCGTTTGGCGTCAAAGCGAGTGGCATTGGGTTTTCGCCGCTGGATTGGGACCAGACGACAGGCTGATCGCGGCGGGCAAGCAGGCCGGACGGCCTGATACAATGCAGCGTTGTCCATCAGACGCTGTCGAATTCCCAGGAGTCCGTTTTGAATCGCATCCCCGTCGCGGCCGTGCTGATCGTCTTGGTCGCGCTCGGCAGCATGGTATCCAGGCAGGTCCCACCCGCCGTCGCCCCCGCGGTACAGGCGTCCGAGCCGACGTATGTCGGTCGCGAGGTGTGCTTGGAATGCCACGGCGAGAACTTTCAGTTGCACAGCCACCATGGCCACGCGACGACCTTTCGCAGCACCAAGGATCCCGAGGTCGCCAGTCAGTTCGTCGGCAAGTCGTATGACGCCGGGGAACCGTTCGGCACCTACACCTACCACGCCGACGAGCAAGGCTTGTTCGTCCGCATCCCCGAGAAGTTCGGAGATCAGCCGTTTCGCCTGGAGTACGCGCTCGGTCACAAGTCGATGACGCTGCTGTCCTTGTTGCCCGACCCGGACGAAGGAACGGTGGCGTTGGAGCATCGGGTGTCCTGGATGGCGGCGGCCAACGAGTTGGGCAAAACACCCGGCCAGCATGACGGCACGCCGAAAACGGCGGCGGAGCTTTTCGGTCATCGTCATGCAGGTCGAATCATGCACAAGTGCGTGTATTGCCATGTCACGACCGGCGAGATCGTCGACCAGCAAATTGTCGACCTGACCCCCAACGTGAACTGCGAGAAATGCCATGGGCCGGCGAGCGAACATGTTCGTCAAGCACGAGCCATGAAAACACCTCCGCCGTTCTCCGTCGGGCGTGCCGATTGGGATGCCGAATCGGAGCTGCAACTGTGTGGCGACTGCCATCGGATGCCGCGTGACATTTCGCGAAAGCAATTGCGTGAGTACCCGGATCTGTTGGCGCGTTTTCAACCCGTCGGTCTGCTTCGCAGCGAGTGTTTCGTGCAATCCGGCGGACAATTGAAGTGCACGACGTGCCACAATCCTCATCAAACCATTTCAGCAACGACTCCGCTGGAACACGAACAAAACTGCCTCGCCTGTCATGCTGAGATGTCAGAGACCGACCAGGCCGCTGCGGCGCATGTGGTCTGCCCGGTTTCACCGACAACGGGATGCATCGATTGTCATATGCCGGCGCTAAAATTGGACGGCTTGGGCGGCGGCTTTCACGACCATTGGATCCGCGTGCGCGACGACAAATGAAATCAACATCAAACCTTGCCGCCGGTCTGCTGTTCGTCACCGTGTTGCTGTTCGTCGGCTGCCGCAACGATTCGGCGACGATGGAAACTGGCCAGACAAGTTCCAAGCCTACAGCGGACGCGCCGAGCGTCCCAGACGTTGTGTCCTCGCCTGACTTGACCGACAGAGTTCCTGAAATCGATCGATCGCCTCTTGAGCCGACGCGCGATCCGGCGAGTGAGTCGACACCGGCGACGGTTGCCGCGGACGAACCGCAGTTGGCGGCTGAGGACTTGCATGACGCGGCATTGACGGCGCTCGAATCGGGTGATTTGGATCGCGCGTTTGCGTTTGCCCGCAAGGCGACGTCGACGGCACCGGACGATCCGCAATCCACGTTCTTGATGGCGCGGGTGCTGGCCGAACGCAATCGTTTTCCCGAAGCCGTCAAGATGCTCGATGACTTGTTGGTCGAGCTGCCCGACGCCCGATTGCCCATCTACGGTCAGACCGCGGATTGGTTGGTCCTGCAAGGCCGCTATGACGAAGCGGAAAAACGCTACCGTGAGATTTTGAAGGAAGTCCCCGACGCCAGCATGGCTCAACGGCCCCTGGCACAACTGCTGTTGCGTCAGGGGCGTCGATTTGAAGCGGCCACGTACCTTCGTCAGTTGTGTCAAAGCGGTGTCGTCGAACCCTCCAACCTCAGGTCGCTGTTGCGACTGGCCTATCCGTTTGCCGCAGACGCCGACACCGACGAACTGGAACCGATCGGTCCGCTGGGCCGAGCGAGAGTTGAAGTCAGCCGAGGCAATTGGCAAGACGCGTTGCAGACGCTCAAGCAGACCGACTCGAACGATCCTGATCTGGATGCGCTCGTCGGACGCATTCACGCTCAGTCGCACAATCAAGGACAGGACAGCGAAGCACTCACCCGATGGGCACAATCGGCGCTGCCGACGCAGAACGATGCGCCGGATTACTGGTTCGCGATTGCCACCCATCATGCCGATCAGGGTGAGCATCAAGAAGCGGTCCGCTGTCTTTGCAACGTCATCACGCGCGACCCGACCGATGAAGCGTCCTATCGGATGATGGCTGAATCGCTCAACGCGTTGGAACTCGATGACCGAGCGGCCGAAGCATCCCGCCGCGCCGAGTTGATCGCCGAGACACATCGGATCGGCGAGCAAATGGCTTCCGATCAAGACGTCGACCTCGACCAGGTGTCGCGTTTGGCCGAGTTATTGGACGAACTTTCTCGTCCATTGGAGGCGTTGGGGTGGCGGACGGTACGGGTCGCGCTGGAACGTTCGCGCGGGACGCTGTCCGCCCAGGATGCATCGCAAGCGATTGCGCAAATCAATCGCGACCGCTTGCAGCGTCTGCAGTCCGGCGTGGCGGAGTCGACCGAAGCCTTCGATGCATTTCTGTGCAGAGACCCCGAGGGGACAAACACCGAACGATAAAATCGGACGATCGATGACTTCAACAAATGGCTTCCGATTAACAGTCATCGAGCGTCTCCGACTCGGGTAAGATGGATGGCATGCGAGAGGAGACCGGAATCCAGCCGAACGCCGGCGTGTCGGAGGACGACGGGGGCGTCGACGAGTTCCTGCGCCGCGCGCCGGCGGCATTGGTCAGCTTGATCGTCCATTTGGTCGTGCTGATCTGTCTGGCATTGCTCAGCTATCGCATCGAAGTCAACGAACCGTTTGTGATCGAAATCGGTGAACCGAACGATCAGAAGCCGCCCGAAATCCAGTCGATCGTGATCGACAAGATCGAACTGGACGTCGAACCGGTCAGGGAAGACGTCGTCTCCGTGCCGATCGAATTGGACGCCATTGAGATCCAGGGGACAAACGTCCAGCCAGACGTCAACGTGGAAGTGATGTTCAACGCCGCGCTGAAGGGCTATTCGCGGGCCTTCTCCAACCGGATTCGTGATGCGCAACTCAACGGCATCGACATCGCGGTGGTGTTTGATAGCACGGGCAGCATGAAAAGTGAAATCCATGCGGTCAAACAGCGGATCAGCCAGATCGGCACGGTCGTCTTGGAAAAGATCCCCAAGGCGAGATTCTCGCTGGCGACCTATCGGGATTTGAACGAAGCCTATGTCGTCCGCGGCATTGAACTGGGGGGCGACGTGAAAAAGGTGCAACATTTCGTCAACGCCGCGGACGCTCAGGGTGGCGGCGACCACCCCGAAGCCGTTCAAGCCGGGATGGCTTGGGCGCTTCAGACCAACCGGTTTCGCCCCGAAGCTCAGAAAGTGATGCTGGTCTTTGGTGACGCCCCGCCACATCGGTCCGACGTGCAAACTTGTCTGGATCTGGCCAAGGAGTTCCACGGCTATGACAAGGGACGCGTTTACACCGTGACGTGCCGCAGCGCCACGCCGTTGCCCGAGTTTTATCTGATCGCCCAGGCCGGCGGCGGCGAAGCGTTTGTGATGAAAGACAGCGAACAGTTGATGGAGTATCTGTTGGTGATGGCGTTCGGCCCCGAACACCGCGAACAGGTGTTGAAGTTCTTTCAGATCCGAAACACCGATTCTCGGCGGCGTCCGGGGGATCGCCGATCACGCCGCCGCGGTCGGATTTAGGCAGTTTCACAAGCTCTCTTTTCAGCGGCGGCCAGATTTTGGTACAGACCGTCGGTTGATGGACGAGGGCGGTTGCGGTTCGAGTGGGCAAGACGTTTGCAGGTGTGATCCAAAATGAGAGTTTTGTACGAGGGCGCGATCTTCCAGATTCTGCGTTGGGGCGGTGTGGCCCGTTACTTCAGCGAGCTGATCCACCACCTGCCAACCGATTGTCAGCCGACGGTCGTGGGTCCGGCCGATGACGCGCCTGAACTATCCAACCCGCAATTGAGCTATTGCGGGGTGCAAACGGAGCCGTCGGTTTCCTGGCTGAGAAAACTGACGCGTGACCGCATGCAGCGGCTGATCACCCGGCGATTCGACGCCATCGATGCCGACGTGGAGCATTGGACGTATTACAGCGGCTTGTGTCGCCGCGAGATTCGGCGCGGCGACCGTCCGTTGGTCGCGACGATTTTGGACTTTGTTCACGAGGCCGTTCCGTCGCTCGATCCGACCGGCAAACACATTGCCCTGAAATACGATGCGATTGCAGCGGCGGATCATTTGATATGCATTTCTCAGGCGACCCACGACGAACTGTGTGAACGCTTTCCCGATTGTCGCGGCAAGGCGTCGGTGATTCCGCTCGGGACGTCTCTGTCGGACATCGCGCCCGCGGCGCTGCCGGATGCCTTGACGGACACGCCCTACGTGTTGTTCGTGGGTCGTCGCAACAGTTACAAAAACTTTGAAGTCGTCTGGAACGCGTGGAAACGACTACGCGGCACATTGCCCGAGGAAGCCAAGCTGGTCGTGGTGGGACCGCCGATGAAACGTCGCGAGGCGGCGCAGTTGGAATGGCGGGATGACGGTTCGGCCATTTTGATGCCGAATGTTCCCGATGCGTTGCTGAGGACGCTGTACGAGCATGCCCGCGGATTCTTGTTTCCGTCCCGCGCCGAGGGGTTCGGATTGCCGTCGCTGGAAGCGATGTCAGCGGGCACACCCGTGATGGTTTCCGATCTGCCGGTGATGCGTGAAGTGGTCGGCCAGTGCGGTTACTACTTTGATCCCGACGATGTCGAAATGGTTGCCCAGATGATGCGTTCGGCGTTGACCGATTCGTTGCCGATGCAGCAGCAGATCGTGCGGGCGGCGCGACAGCGGGCGGAGAGTTTCACCTGGCAGACCACGGCACAGCGCACGGCGGCGGTCTATCGTGGATTGGTGGAGAACGCCAAGCCGTCGAGCGACAGATTGTTGTGTGCGGTTTAGCTCGACTCTCATCCGCAAAACCTTCTCACCGGTCTGCAACAGAAACAATGACGATGGACTGTCTGGTATGTCGCCACAATGCCGATTCGTTCGCCCACGCGACGATTCTTGGCAAATACGAAATTGAATACTTCCGCTGTCGGGATTGCCACTTCATCCAGACCGAACAACCGTATTGGTTGGAGGAGGCCTACGGTGACGCCATCATTGCTTCCGACGTCGGGCTGATCGCACGCAACGAACGGTTCGCTCGGATCACCGATCTGCTGCTGCGATTCATTTATCCCAAGGCCTTTCACTGCCTGGACTATGGCGGCGGCTACGGGATGTTCACGCGAATGATGCGAGACCGCGGACACCATTTCCTGCATCGTGACCCGTACTGCCAAAACCTGTTTGCCGCGGGGTTGGAAGCCGAATCGTGCGCCAACGGATTCGATTTCTTGACAGCGTTTGAGGTTTTCGAACACTTTGAAAACCCGCACAAAGAACTGCAACGGATGGATGCGACGGCCGATCACTGGCTGATCTCCACCGAGCCGGTTCCCGATCCCGCCCCGCAACCCGATCAGTGGTGGTACTACGTCTTGGACGGCGGCCAACACATCAGTCTGTGGTCCAAGCGGGCGTTACAGACCGTCGCGGCGCACTACGGTCGTCAACTGGTTTCCTATCGCGGGATACACCTGATGAGTCAATCCAAGGTCAACCCGTTGTGGGTCACCCAGATCTTGAGAGACAAAGCCAGCCGAGTCCTGGCCCCATTGCGACGGCGAAGGTCCTTGTTGCAAGACGACTTTCAACGGGCCGTCGCCACGGTACGTCGCGCGGCGTAAGGCTTTATCCGCTTTCAATTTTCGGGTTGCGTTTGGCGAGCGGAATCGATGCGATGAGGCCCGGGCATGAAACCCGAGGCATTGTGTCGGCCCGCCGATCTTTGGGAGTCGAGCAGCTTGGGAAGTTTGGATTGCACCACTGAGATCAAAACGCGGTTGCCAGCCGATCGCCGCTGAGCCGCGGCCAGTGAGTTGGAGAAGCGGACCGTTGGGGGCGTTTAGCTTGGGCGTTGCATGCCCTGCTTCACGACGATTGCAGTCGGCTGCCATTCAGTCGGCGTTGATTTCGTTGATCAGTTTGCGGAGCTTGCCGAGGCTGCGACGGTTGAAGTGAAACACCAGCCGCGGCAGACCGGCCAGATCCGGTTCACCGGATTCTTCGGCCAGGGCCTTGGATTGCTCGAAGCGTCCGTCCACCAGGATGCCGGCATACTCGCTCTGGATCTTTTCCATCTTTTCGTCCGGCAGACTTTCCTTGAGCCGGAAAACCAGGCGGTCGCGGACGTAACGCATGCTGTGGTAGCGGCGATAAAACCCGAGGATTTCGTCGATCGCCGCGTCCACGTCATTGGTGATCCGGTAGAGTGCGACGTCGTCGGGGCTGATCATGCCGCCGCCGAGCAATTGCTTGTCGATGAACTTTCCCAGATCGCTCCAGTAGCTTCCCTGCGGATGGTCCAGCAACACCAGCGGAAGCATCGTCTGCTTTCCGGTTTGCATCAACGTCAACGTTTCCAGGGCTTCATCGAGCGTGCCGAATCCACCGGCACAGCAGACCACGGCACTGCATTCCTTGACGAACATCAACTTTCGTGTGAAGAAGTACTTCATCGTCACGAGCTTGGGATCACCCTCGATCACGTCGTTGGCGCCCTGTTCAAAGGGCAGCATGATGTTCAGCCCCATCGAGGCTTCTTTGCCGGCACCGACGTGACCGGCTTCCATGATGCCGCCCCCGGCGCCGGTGATCACCATCCAGCCATGTTCGGCCATTCGCCGCCCGAGTTCGACCGCCGACTGGTAGTCGGGGTGGTCGGGTTGGGTGCGGGCGGAACCGAAAATCGTCACCTTTCGACGGCGGCGGTAGGGCCGAAACACCTTGAAGGCATAACGCAGTTCCAGCAGTGTCCGGGACAGGATCTTCAGGTCACCGCGGGACGTCCGGTCTTTCTCCAGCCGGGCAATCGTCGCACGCATCTCGTCAAACAGATCCGAGCTTTCGACCGCCGGGACGGGCGAAATCGGTTCGTCGGCCGGTTGCGGTCGTTCGAGTTCGCATTCACCGATCGCCTCGGGCGGTAAGTGTTCCGGATCCGTTGGATTGGGTTGCATCTGCGTTTATCCGTCAAACATGGGGAAGGCTAAAAAGCCGGCTCACGCGGCCACTCCGCTCTCGGTTTGTTCGTCGTCATCCTCGTCGTCGCTGTCGGCGCGGACCGATAGCAGTTTGGCGATCAGGATTGCCAGTGGGGCGGCGCCGAAACTGAGCAACGCGCCCATCTTCACCGAGTCCTGTGTCGCCCCGGGGATCTTGAAGGCGGCCACCGAAACGAACAACGCGACGGTGAACCCGATGCCGGCAACCATACCGAGGGTGACGACATGGCGATAATCCATTCCGGCCGGTTTCTGCAACCGAAACCCTTTTTCGGCCAACAACGTCATCGCCGTGATCCCCACGGGCTTACCGAGCAGCAGTCCGGCCAACACCAGCCAAGTCCCCGTCCCGACGCTGCTGAGCACGACGCCCGCATTGGCGAGTCCGAACAGGCCCAAAATACATTCGACGGGGGTTTTCCAGAAGTGCTCGAATTCGTTCAGCGTGTCGTTGCGCTGCAACTCCGCCTTGGCGAAGATCCCCAGGTCGGACGTCGCGGCGGGAAGCAGCGGAATGATCGGCACCAAACCCAAGGCGGGGTGGATGTGCGCCAGGTAGAACGAAAACCACGACAGCACCCCCGGTCCCAGAATGTAGAACCAGTGCGAATGAACCTTCAGTCTTCGTAGCAACCACGCCAACCCCATCGCGGTGGCGGTCAACAGCAACCAAATCGGTTCGATCGGCGCCGACGGATAAAAGATCGCCAGAATCATCAAGCCGGCCGCATCGTCTGCGATCGCCAACAACAGCAAGAAGGCGATCGCCGGGTGCCCGGCGCCAAAGATCAATCGGGCAACCAGGTAGCTGAACGCGATATCGGTTGCACACGGCACCGCCCATCCCTGTCCCAGTTCGGCTTGGGTTCCCGTCATGTAAGCACCGGCCAGATAAAACAGCGCCGGTCCGGCAATGCCGCCGAAGGTCGCCAGCAACGGCGTCGCCGCTTTCCGCGGATTGGACAGCGCCCCGCCAGGCAACAACGATTCCCAAACCTCTTTGGCCGCGATGGCAAAGAACAAGGCCATCAATACATCGTTGATCAAAAAACCGAGCGAATACCAATGGTGACCGCCTTCATCGTGACCTTCGCCATGGCCCTCTTCATCGGGTTCGCCCTCACCGGGCACGTTCTCACCGGGCACGTTCTCACCGGGCTTGTCTTCATGAGGCTCGTCTTCATGCGGCACGTTCGTCCCGGCGGCCGCTTGATCAGCCGGCGCGGATTCGCCGCCGCCCGGCACGGCGGTGTGATCGCCGATCGAAACGGGGCTGGGGGGGTGGTGTTCACCGCCGCCCCACAGATTTCGGACATCGTAGTGAATGAAATCCTGATAGCTGGAGCTGCCGCTTCGGTTGGCCAGATTGGCCCAGATCAAAGCTGCAACGGCTCCGATCACCAGCAGGAGAGAATTGTCGATCAGGAAGCGGATAACGCCGCCCTTTGAAGTTTGGTGCCCGGACATGGACCGTGCGTATCTCTGGTTTGGATAGTAGGAGGGGTGGTCTGCGATGGCGCGGCCGCCCAATGGCCGCCCAATGGCCGCCGACGGCAATCTGCGGAATGGTACCGATTGTGTTTCTGTTTGGTGACCCCAGGTGATCGGTAACATCGCAGTTGGCATCCCGCTTGGTTGGGTGAACCGCGTTTTTTGCGACCCTGAAACCGCCACGAGAACCATGCGAGGCCGTCCCGTGATCGATGATCAGCTTGAAAATCCGGTATTGGGCTACGTGGTGATCGCCGTCGCCGTGGTCGTCGGCATGCTTTCGGCGACCGTATTCGGCCAGGGACCAGGTCAAACGACCGTGGCGCATCCGAAAACCTGCGTCATCACCGACACGGTGGAAATCCATGAGGGCGATCATCGTGTTGCGGACAAATCGGGTGCGACACGTCCTTCCACCCCGGTGAATCGTCCGGGAACCTTTTCCCCGCGAGATCCGCGTCGCCGAGACGAAACGGTGCGCCGTTGGATTTTGGGCGTTCGTTCCACGCCGACGGCGGCGGGATGTGTGGTCACGGCCGTCCTGCCCGGCAGCGCCGCCGAACGTTGCGGGCTTGCCGTGGGGGACCGGATTCTGACCGTCGGCGGACAACAAGTGGGTTTGCTGGGAGATCGACTCATCCGCCTGGACCAAGCCATTGATTCGGCCTCGTCGCGACAGACCTGTCTGCTCGTTCAGCGCGGCGGTTCAGGCATGGTTCAGCCGCTGACGCCGATTTTGCAGACGCTCTATGAATGCTTGGGGCACTGAACGGCCCCCCCTCCATCGGGCAGCACGAGGTGGGGCAAGGGTGTTGGGGGGGAAGAGTTTTTCGATTGGCGTGATTTTGCCGGTACTGCGGTTCGTTTTGATCTTGCGGGACAAATGACCGGCCCACCCGCGCTTTCGCGTCTTCCCGAACGTGCCGATCAACCCCAACAGTCGGCTCGACCGATGCGAACGGTACAAGAGGCCCTGCCGGATTGACGCCGGTGGTCGCGACAAGCCTGACGGTCCCGGTCAACGAGCCACCCGATGCTGAATTTGAATTCCTATCCCGCACGTTCTGCCGACTCGGTCCCTTCGCCAGCGAGCGAAGATGGGCAACGAGCAGGACCGCCGACAGATCAAGCTGGCCGATCGCCCGCAGCGGTCGACGGCGAGCGATGGACGGCGGCCAGCGGACCGGCAGCCTGCCGGTCCCTGCTGGCTCGATTGATCATCGGGTTGGCGTCGATCGGTGCGTCAGGAGTGGTGTCGGCAGACCAGATCTACACAGGCAACGAAGCGTCGTATCGCGAACGCATGGCGCGATCGCAAGTTGACGCGGCGGTTGCGTTGGGAAACCTCGACGCGCTCGGTCGCATCGACAAAGCATCTCGACTGGATTCGCTCTACACAGCCATGATCGAAACCGAGCAGGCCCGGATCAAGCTGCGTCAGTCGATCGCGCGACGTGCCGCCGATCGACGGCATCGCGCAACGTCGGTGGACCATCCACCGACGGTCGGTGAGGATGCGACTGGTCGGCGTATTCAGATGACGGCTTTCCAAGACAATGACGCGTACCGACCGGGCGGCACGGCTCAGATCGCGACGTTGCTCCGCCCCAAGGCGTTCAGCCTGGAGGCTCCCCGCGAAACCGTTTCGCCAGGTCTCGGTGATCTGCGACAGGAGCCGCGACGGCAGGACCGATACGTCCCGCTGGTTGTGGTAACCCCGCCTTCGACCGAGTTGGAAGGGCAAACCGAGAGCCCCGCACTGGAGTCGGTGGCTGTCGACGAAACGCTGGCCAATCGGCAGAAGATCGTGATGGCGGCCGATCGGCTCGGCCACGCCGACGAAACGCAACCGCGGCGCAAACGCGATTCGCGATCGGCACCGTCGACCGACGACCCAAAAGAAACAAGTTTTTCAACGTTTCTGTCCGACACGCCTCCGGTCGCGCTGGTGTCCCCGCGGCCACCACGCTCTCCGCTTGCGTCGCCGCCGCCCCCCGCCGCACCGGTCGTGGCTTCGGCCCCGATCGACCCGAATCCCGAACCGAATGATTCGCGACCCGATCCGATTCGCCCAGCTCCCATGCGCCCCGGTCCCGTTTCCCCGGCCGCGGTGCCTGCCCGACCCGAACCGGAGCGTTCGCCTGCGGACGCCCCCGCGACAGCTCAGCTGGCCGCAACGGAGTCAGCGGAAGCGACGCCCGCCGGGGCACCGCGTCAGACGGCGTCGTCTCCGTCGCCGATGGCAACGATGCCGGCGGCGGCCGCCGCGCCCGATGCAGAGGTCGCGCTGCAATGGCCCTTCAAGGTGGGCGGACGTGAAACCCTGCCAACACCAGGAAACACGGACGACGTGACGCTCAGCGTAGACGACGTCGATGTTCGAACGGTCTTGGAAATGTTGGCCAAAGGCTACGGCATGAACATTCTGGTCGCTCCCGATGTTGAGGGCACGGTGACCGCCAATGTCGCAGGCCTGACCCCCGAGCAAACGCTCACCAGCATCGCCCGGATGTGCGGTCTGGCGATCCAGCGCGACGACAACGTGATCCTGATTTACCCGAAAAACAATCTGCCCATGGACTCACGCGAGCTGCGTGTGTTTTCGCTGGACTACGCCCGATCCGAAGATATCGAACCGACGGTCAACGGCCTGCTGTCACCGATCGGCAGCGTCTACAGTTCCAAGGCGGATGATCTGGACAATCGCAAAGGTCGCGAATCGATCGTGGTCGTCGACACGCCCGAAGTGCTGGAACAGGTGGAGCGGTACTTGATGCAGGCCGACCAGGCCCCGCTGCAGGTGATGATCGAAGCTCGCGTGATGGAGATCGAGCTGAAAGACGACATGGAGCACGGCGTCAACTTTGAAGCCCTCTTCGGCGGCGACTTTCGAGTGGGCGGATTTCGGTTGACCGACAACATCGCCACGTCGACCAGCCCGTTTTACTTTGGTGAGATCAGCGGCAGCGACTTGAAGGCCCTACTGACCCTGTTGGAAACGACGACCGACGCCAAAACCTTGGCCACGCCACGGGTGATGGTGGTCAACGGCCAGAATGCCAAGATTCAAGTCGGCCAACAACTCGGTTTTGCCGTCGCCACGGTCACGCAAACATCAACGATCCAAGATGTTCGTTATCTGGATACCGGTGTCGTGCTCAACGTCACGCCGACGATCAGCCGCGATCACCGAATCCTGCTGCAGGTCAAACCCAAAGTCAGTAGTGGTGAGATCAATCCCGACACCTTGCTGCCGGAAGAAACGACGCGTGAAGTGGAGACCTCGGTGTTGCTGGACAATCACCAAGGCATGATCGTCGGGGGGTTGATCCAGGAAGAAGACCGCGTGGTGATCAAAAAGCTGCCGTGGCTCGGTGACGTCAAACACGTCGGAAAGTTTTTCCAACGCCGCGAGACCTCACGGGCGCGTACCGAGATCATCGTGGCTCTGATCCCTCACATTATCGACCCGTGTCGAGACGGCCACTACAGCGAAGGCGATCCGATGCGAAATCAAATCGAGTGGGAACGGACGGAAAATCGCTTGTTCAACGGCCCGCTCAATCGCGAGTGCCGGCCCTGGGAAGCACGCCTGCCCGATGTGACCGCGGAGGGGGCCCTGCACCGTGACATCGACCGCCAGCGGAATCGGCATCCCTACTGCAAAGGCTGTGAGCCGATCAAAGGCAGTCTTCTGCCGATCCACTGACAGTCTAATTGTCGATCGCGTGACACCGGGGTACACTCCTGCGGTGGACACAGCGACTGCCGGGGATCGTTTCCCGCCCCGCCATTCGCATTGCCAAGCCCCCCGTACTGCACTGCCCTCGCCCCATCGAGATTTCCTGGATCACGAGATGAGTTCAAGCGTTAATTTGGAAACCCAAGACGCCGGCACGGTTCGTCTGACTTACGGTGACCAGGAGATCGAGCTCCCGGTCGTCGAAGGCTCCGAGGGGGAACGCGGAATCGATATCTCCGCACTCCGCGGCAGCACCGGGCTGGTCACCCTGGACGAAGGTTTCGTCAACACCGGCAGCACCCGCAGCGCGGTCACCTTCCTGGACGGCGAGAAAGGCATCCTGCGTTATCGCGGCTATCCGATCGAGGACCTGGCCGCCCACTGTGACTTCGTCGAAGTCGCCTACCTGCTGATTCATGGCGAATTGCCGAGCCCGGCGGAAGCCGCCAACTTTCGTAGCGGGATTCGCCACCACACGATGATCCACGAGGACATGCGGTCGTTCTACAACGGATTCCCGCGTGACGCCCACCCGATGGCCATCCTCAGCAGCGTCGTCGGCGCGCTGTCGACCTTTTATCAAGATTCGATGCAGGTCGATGATCCGGATCAAGTGGAGATCTCGATCTATCGACTGCTCGCGAAATTGCCGACCATCGCCGCCTACGCGTACAAGAAGTCGATCGGCCAGCCGTTCATGTATCCGAACAATGATTTGGATTACTGCGAAAACTTTTTGCACATGATGTTCGCCACCCCGGCCCACGATCACCTGGTCGATCCCGACTTTGCCGAAGCCCTGAACTTGCTGTTGATCGTCCACGCCGATCACGAACAGAACTGCAGCACCTCGACGGTCCGAATGGTCGGCAGCAGCAATGCCAACCTGTTCGCATCGATCTCTGCCGGCATCGGTGCCTTGTGGGGACCGCTGCACGGGGGTGCCAATGAAGCTTGCGTGAATATGCTGGAGCAAATCGCGGCCGATGGCGGCAACGTCAAAAAGTACGTCGATATGGCCAAAGACAAAAACAGCAGTTTCCGCTTGATGGGATTCGGCCACCGCGTCTACAAGAACTTTGACCCCCGCGCCCAGATCATCCGGGCCTGCTGCGATAAACTGCTCGCCAAACTGAACATCGACGACCCCTTGTTCCACGTCGCCCAAGAGCTGCAAGACGTGGCGCTGGAAGATGAATACTTCGTCGAACGGAAACTCTATCCGAACGTCGACTTTTATTCCGGCGTGATCTATCGGGCGATGGGGATTCCGGTCCAGATGTTTACCGTGCTGTTCTCCCTCGGGCGACTCCCCGGTTGGATCGCTCACTGGAAAGAGCTTCACGCCACGCCCGGAAAGCGAATTTATCGCCCCCGGCAAATCTACACCGGGCAAAACGAACGAACCGTCGTCCCGATTGAAAATCGCTAATCGATGACACTCGACTTCGCCGCCCTGTTCGACCAAGGGCTCTCGTACGATGCGTTCTTGGCCAAACACGGCAGCGAGGCCCAGCGGAACCGCTGGAGTGCGGTGCACTCGGAAGTTCGCCTCAGCGGGCCACAACGCGAACTGCTGGCGGGATTCGTCCGCGAGATGAAGGTTCTCGTCTCGGCCGGCGCCTGGTGCGGTGACTGTATCAATCAGTGCCCCGTGTTCGATCACTTCGCAGCCGCGAATGAGAACATCCGGGTGCGTTTCTTTGATCGAGACGAACACGGCGAGTTCGCCGAATCGATCTCGACCTGCGGCGCCCATCGCGTCCCGTCGGTCTTGTTTCTCAGCGAGGACAACTTCGTCTGCGGACGTTACGGCGATCGCACCCTGGCGACCTATCGACACATGGCGGCCATGCAGCTCGGCCCCAGTTGCCCGACCGGTATCGGCGCCGTCAACGTCGACCTGCTCCAAGCCGTCACCGCCGAATGGCTCGCCGAGTTCGAACGCATCCAATGGATGCTGCGATTGTCGGGACGTCTGCGCGAAAAATACGGCGATTGATTGTCAAACCTTTCCGGTTGTAAGCTTCGAACCGTCTGTCGGCATCTTCTTGCCGCCGAATCCGCTCCCCGAGCCCGCTGATCGACTGAATATTGCCGGCTCAGAACTCCGATTTTCTTTTCAGACCCTGTTCACCTACGCTTTACTGGAGTCTTCCAGTGCCGAAATTTCCGCGGCCCGCCCGCGTCTCGATTGTGATTCCGCTGCAGCGTGACGAGAAACTTTTCGAGGAAACGCTGCTCAGTGTTTTGGAAAATCAGACGGATGATTGCCAGATCATCGCGGTCCACAATGGGACGTATGCTGATCCCTTTGAACTGAGCGATGAGGTCAGTTTTGTCACCGCCCGATCGTCCAATTTGACCGACTTGGTGCGTGATGCGTTTGATGTCACGTCGGCCCCGTTCGTCCACGTTCTGGGTACCGGCATGCGGGCGCAGCCCGATTGGCTGGAGCACGCCCTGCAGGCCTTTGGCAACCCGCAAGTCGGAGCCGTGGCTCCGACGTTGATCGACCGAGCCGGCCGGCCCGTCGAAGGTGCCCATTGGGCGGATTCCCGCGGGCGATTCTGCCAAAGCCGCTCCGGGCGTGCGCCCGAAGGGACGCTCCGTGGTTTTTTTGTGAATGCCTTTTTCGTCCGCCGCCACCTGCTCGGCAATTTGCTCGATGCCGTCGCACCGGCGATGAGCGATCCGATCGCGGTCAGCTACGCGATGGGATGCCTGATGAAACGTGCCGGATGGAAATTCGCCTCGGCAGACGGTTGCTGCATTGAGGCGGAAGACGCGCTGGCAACGGCCGATGACTCGGACATGGCCCGCGGGCAATGCCTGGGCGCGATCCGCGATCGTGTGTTGCCCGGCGAGCCGGTCCCCGGAATGGCCGCGATGCTGCGAGAGGCGATTTGGGGTTCAAGTTCGGTGGGCGAGATGATCGGGATGATGCGCTATCGCAACAGCCTTTCGGCGGTCCGTCGCGCGATCGACCCCGACAGCGTCCCATCGGCCGACGACAGGGCCCATGTGGTCAACCTGCCCTCGTCCCAGACGCAGCTCCACAGGGATGCGGCGTAGCCCAGGCTGTGCCTGACGGCACGACGGCATGACGGCATGCGCGGCATCCCCGGGTGCTGCGTTGCAACTTCTCCTCAGGGTGGCGCGTTTGATCGGAAACGGGCATCCGTCACCAGGGGTTCAACAACCGTTGCTGTCTAGCCTTTAGGCGATTCCTTGTCGCTGCGACGCAGCGAACCCAGCGGCTAAAGCCCAATACC
>NZ_JANZKV010000226.1 GCF_025060895.1 Stieleria sedimenti
GGTATTGGGCTTTAGCCGTCTGGTGTCGCTGCTCCGCAGCGAGTGGGAGCGTCTAAAGACCAATACCACTAAGTTAAGACAAACGGAGGTGCCCGGACGCTTGCGCGAACCGGCTGATATCAATCGATTATCAGCCGTTTGGCGCGAGCCTACGGGCCCCGACCTGGGCAAAACCACGCTTAGCTTAGCGGTATTGGTCTAAAGACTGGACACCAACACAGATGCGTCAGCCATTCCCGAGGGACCTTTTGATGACCGATCGCAAGCCCACCACCGGACTCCGCAAGACGCTTGCCGTGTTGCCTTCGGTCGTGCTGGCGCTGTTGCCGAGACTTGCTTGTCCATGCCAGTATCCCGCCTATGCGGGACTGCTCGGCTGGCTGGGGCTAACGTTTCTAATGCAGACCGTGTATCTGTTTCCGCTCACGGCCGCCTGTTTGACGTTTGCCGTCGGCGGGCTGGCCGTCGGTGCCCGGCGCCGCCACGGCCACGCGCCGTTTGGTGTCGGGTTGTCGGCGGCGATTGCGCTGCTGGTTGGCAAGTTTGTCATCGCCTTTGACCCCATCGTCTACATCGCGATCGCGGTGTTGTTGGCCGCTTCGGTTTGGAATGCATGGCCGAACAAAAAGCGATCCAAATTGCGATTTGACGCCGACGGGTATGTGGCGACGGGTGAAGAGCCAACGCCCTGAGGACTTTTTAGCGGCAGGGCGCGAGCCCTCCGGTGTGTTGGCAATAACAAGGAACCGGAGAGCTCGCGGCTTTCGTTTGAGTGGAATTGGTCGAGCCAATGGTGAGCCGCCGGCCGTAAGGCCTCGGGCGGGCGCCTGGATGCCCGGCCGCTTACGCGTCGCGGCTCACGAAACCGACAGCCCGCTTGCGTCCTGCCGCTACAACCTTGTCAAACACAGGGCATAAATTGTTCACGGCGTAGGGCGGAGCCCGGGAACAAATTGGATTTGATAGGCTGAAAGCCTATCCCACTGGCATCCCGCTCATTGCTTCGCCTTGACGCGACTTGAGATTTCAATTTGCGTCAATTCCGGCGGGCGGCGACTGGGGGCAAACGACAACGCGGCGGTGGGGCAAGCGTCGACACACTCTTCGGCTACTTTCGTCAAAGCTTCATCGAGTTGCCCTTCAAACGGCACGCTCAACAAGACATCAAAACCGCGCCCGACGAAAGACAGTCCCAGCGGCTCCTGGGCCCGCTCGGCGATCTTGATGCACAGTTCGCACTTGATGCACTTGCCGGGTTCGAACAACACCGAGGAGGCGCGTCCGACCACCTCGTAGGGCCGACGCACCCTGGGAAAGCGGTTCGGGTTTGCGCCGTAGTACTCGGACCAACGTTCTAGTTTGCACTTATTGTGTGCCACACACCCACAGCCCAGACATCGCTCGGATTGCTCCGTCGCGTCGGAGGGCACGTAGTCCGTCCCGTTCGCGGGAACGGAGCGTGGGGCAGGGACGGAGTTGGCCAGAAACTCTTCGATCTCACCCGATTCCAAGCGACCGATGCGCGATGAAAATCCGTGTCCCAGACTGAGCTTCTTCCAGCCGGCGAGGTACTGGTTGATAATCGTTGCCGCTTCTTTGCCGTCCGCCGTGCTCCGCACCACCATGCCGTTTCCTCGCAACGCGTTGCCGACGGCGAACACGCCCCGGCGGTTGGTCGCGTAGGTTTCCGAGTCGACGTCGATGCCCTTTCGACCCGCTTTGATTCCCAATTGTTCGACCTGATCGGGAGTCGTCCTGCCGATCGCCATCAACACCGCGTCAAACTCATCACACAGCGCATCGAGTTGCTCTTTCGTGGTGATCGACGTCTGCAAACGCACGTCCACGCCGAGACGTATGATCTGGTTGATTTCCGCATCCAAGATATCGCGCGGCAAACTCTGTTCGTCTTCTTCGGTGCGGAGGCGGCCGCCGAGTGATTCGTTCTGTTCGATCAACGTGCAAGCGTGCCCGGATCGACGCAGGTAAAACACGCCGGCCAGACCGGAGGGGCCGGCGCCGACCACGGCGACGCGTTTTCCGCTGTCCGGCTTGCAGGGCGGCAGATACGGATCGTCGGTCGCCAAATCGGCATCCGCCACGAAGCGTTTCAGATCGCAGATCGCGACGGGTCCGTCGGCGGTCTTGCGGCGACAGCCCTTTTCGCACGGCTTGGGACAGACGCGGCCGAGCACCGCCGGCAAGGCGATGTCCGCTTTGATTGTGACGATGGCATCACGCAAGTTTTCATGGCTGATCTGGTCCAACATCAGCGGGATGTCCATGTGTGCCGGGCAGGCAAAGTCACAGGGGGCGCGACAGTCTCCGACGTGCTCGCTGAGCAGCAACTCCAGCGCCGTCCGCCGCACGTCGCGAATCTGTTCGGTTTCGTTGTCGATCTCCATCCCTTCGACGACCTTGGTGCCACAGGCCGAGATCAATCGGCCGGAACGGCGATCCTTGACCGTGCATACCTGGCACGAATTCGAGGGCTCGTAGCCTTTGAGGTAACAGAGCGTGGGGATTTCGACACCCAACAGCGCAGCGGCATCGATGATGTTCGATCCCGGCGGAACCTCGACTTCACGATCGTCGATTCTAATTTTAACCACGGTGGGCGACCTCGTATTGAACTTAACTTAAACAGCTGTTGATTTCGGTTTTCTATTTTTTTAGTGTAAAAACGGTGTCCATCATCAAGGGGACGGGCACACGTGTTGGTGTCCAGGCTTTTGCCTAATACCGCTAAGTTAAGCGTCGTTTCTTNNTTAGCGGTATTGGCCTAAAGGCTGCACACCAACGGTCTCGGTATTGACGAACCTGGAAGCCTCTCCCACTAGGGTTCCGACGCAATGAAGACGGCGTCCTCGGGACAGACTTGGTAACAGGTGTCACATCGCGTGCAGCGATCCAGGTCGATCGTGTGTTTGTAGTAGGGTGTCATCGGGATGGCATCGACGGGACAGTGCTGCGAACACAACGTGCACCCGATGCACTTGTCGTTGATGCAATAGTCGATCAGATCGACGCATTTGCCGGCCGGGCAGTACCCAGCGATGTGCGCCTCGTATTCCTCGCGGAAGTACTTCAACGTGGAAAGGATCGGATTGGGCGCGGTCTTGCCGAGACCGCACAGGCTGCCCGCGCAGACTGATGTGGACAGCGTTTCGAGCTGTTCCAGATCACCTTGTTTGCCGTTCCCCGTACACAGCCGGTCCAGGATGTCGAGCAAACGCCTGGTACCGACGCGGCAGAACGTACATTTACCGCAGGACTGATCTTGGGTGAATTTCAGGAAGTAACGGGCGATGTCGACCATGCAATCCTTGTCATCGAGCACCACCAGTCCGCCACTGCCCATGATCGAACCGACCGCGGACAATGATTCATAGTCGATTTGCGTGTCCGCCAACTCGGCCGGGACGCAGCCGCCGGAGGGTCCGCCGATCTGCACGGCTTTGAACGTTCGCCCGGGCTCCACGCCGCCCCCGATGTCCTCGACGATCTGACGGATCGTGATTCCCATCGGGACTTCGATCAAACCGCCGTTACGAACTTTCCCCGCCAACGCAAACGCCTTCGTCCCCTTACTGGTTTCGGTCCCCAGCTTGGCGAGTTCTTTGCCGCCATGCCGCAGGATCCAGGGAATCGTGGCCAGCGTTTCGACATTGTTGATCAGCGTCGGTTTTTCCCAGAGTCCGCTTTCGGCCGGAAAAGGCGGACGGATTCGCGGCGTGCCACGACCGCCTTCGATCGAGTGAATCAGTGCCGTTTCTTCGCCGCAGATATAGGCCCCCGCACCTTCACGAATTTCAAGGTCAAAACAGAACTCGGTGCCCATCACGGAATCGCCCAGGATGCCGCGTTGCCGGCAGATTTCAATCGCGTTGCGAATGCGTTCGACGGCCAACGGGTATTCGGCGCGGACGTAGAAGATGCCGTCGTGGGCGTCGACCGTCCGCGCGGCGATCGCCATGCCTTCGATCACACGAAACGGAATCGACTCCAACAGCACCTTGTCCATGAACGCGCCGGGGTCACCCTCGTCTCCGTTGCAGATGACGTATTTCGTCGGGCTCACTTGGCGACGGACGGTTCGCCACTTGATGTGCGTCGGAAATCCGGCACCGCCACGTCCCCGCAGCCCACTGGCCTCGACCTCGTCAAGGATTTGTTCCGGCTGCAGTTTGGTGAGACATTTCTTTAACGACTCGAATCCGCCATACCGCACGTACTCGTCCAAATCGAGTGGATCGATCGCATCGAGCAAGTCCAACGTCAGGTGCTTTTGCGGGCCGATGAAGGAGTCGACGACTCCGTCGCGGGCGGCGCGGTGTTTTTGCAACACATCCTGGTCTTCATCGGATTGGATCCAATCGAGAATCCGCGACGCGGCGTAGCGGATCGGCTTGGAAATGCCCTTCGGACGAAAGTGTTTCTGGACAATCTTTCGAGCCATCTCGGGATTGACATTGGTGTAGCTCTGGGACGTGCCGTCGGGCGAGACCAACTCGACCAGCGGGACTTTGCTGCAGATCCCGGTGCAACCAATTTGTTTGACGTAGGCATCGCCGCCGGAATCATCGATGGCATCACATAGCGCTTCATGCACCTTGTCGCTGCCCAGTGCCAGACAACACGAGCCCAACCCGATCCGGACCTCCGTGGTGTGTGGCCCCCGCGGCTGTGAGATCGGACGGTGCACGGCAGACAATTTGACGAATTCCGCTTCGTCGTATTCCTGCAGCATCCGCGGCGTCGTCTGGGAACTGACATGGCCAAAAATCGCATCGTCAATTTGCACGACCGGACCCAAGGTGCAACATCCCAGACAGGCCACTTTCTGGACCGTGAACTCACCCTCGGTATCGGTGTCCTCGTGCGGGGCGAGCTGAAGCTCGTGTCGAATCGCGTCGTCGACCAGATCCGCCCCTTTGACGTGACAGGCTGTTCCCGTGCACACGCTGATCATGTGCTTGCCGACGGGATGATGTCGAAAGTGATCGTAGAACGACGCGACGCCGGTGATCGCGGCCGGCGTGATCTCGGTTTGTTCGCAAATCCGCCGCAGCGCCTCCTGCGGCAAATAACGATACTCCCTCTGCACCGCGTGCAAGATCGGGATGACCGCATCGGGGCCGCGACCGATCTGTTCGATCATCCGATCGACGGCGGTCAAGTCGATTCGTGGGTTTGTCGTGATCATTCGGCAGCTCGTCCGAAACTCGAGTCATTGATCATCAGCGTTTTCGCTCCCGATGCAGAACAAGTGCTCGCTTCCTCGAACGAAAATCCGCCCCTGGTAAAACGCCGGACAGGTCACGCATTCTTCTCCCAATTGAGCTTCCGAGATACGATTGCACGCTTCGCCGGTCGGCTCCACCACCCATGCCGTGCCGTCTCGGCCGAACAAATAAACGCGTTCACCAACCAGGCTCGGGGACGAAAGGAAATCCGCGCCAAAATCTTCTTCCCACAACGGTTCCCCGCCTTTCTGCTTGTCGAAACAGAACAACGTCCCGTAGGAAGCCAGCGTCAAAACAAATTCGTCGGTGACCAAGGGGCTGCAGGTATCTGGCAGCCCATAATCGGCGGTCCACTGCACATGGGTTTCGGTCACGTCGCCCGATCCGTCAACTCGGATGGCGGCATAAATTGCGGTGTCGTTTCCGGCATAGACGATCCCGTCGGAGAATACCGGCGAGGGGCCGACTTCGACACGTTCCAAGCAGTTTGCACGCCACCGTTCCGTGCCATCGCTCGGCGAGTGCGCCATCACCCAGGGGTCGCAACACGTAATCACCTGAGCTTGGCCGTCGTGCTCGATCACGATCGGTGAAGACCAGGACGCCGGCGTCGCACGGATCGTTTCCCAGATCGGACTGCCGGTTGCACCGTCGAAACACATCAATTTAGAAAGTTCGTCATCGCTGGTCCCCTGGTCATACTGCACGATCACCGAACCCTGGTACGTCACCAGGGAAGATGCGTGGCCATAATTATTTCGCTGCGGCACGCCCAACGAACGTGTCCAAACCTCGTCGCCGGCGAAATCAAGAGCGACCAATTGCCCGTCGGCAAACATCGCAAACACCAGACGTCCATCGGTCGCCATCGTCGGCGCGGCGTAGCCGGTGTCATCGGAGGTCTTGATCGGCTGGCCGGTGACCGTGGGATCAACGGCAATGTCGGTGCTCCAAAGCAAGCTTCCCGAGTCGGCATCGAAACAGAAAACACCACGTTCGTCTGCGGTCGCGCCGGAGAGAAACACGCGGTCTTGCCACACGATGGGCGAATTGACACCGGGCAGCGGGACCGCCGTCTTCCACAAGATCCCTTCGCCGGTTTCACCGTCCCAGACCGTGGGCGCGTCTTGGTCGGACGCGATTCCCGAACCGTCGGCCCCACGAAAGCTGGGCCAATTGGCCTGCATCTCCGCGGCACTCGGCAGTTCTGGAAGCACCGGTTCGATCACCGCGTCGTTTCCGTCACGCTTCGGCTCGCCGACCGGATGGTGGACCGACGCCAACGCATCCAAGGTTGACGGCAACACACTGCGGTGACTGGTTTTCATCGCCCAGGCCGTGCCGACCAAAACCAGCATCACGACGGCAACCGCCCATGGCCCCCTGTGGCTCAAGGTTTCGTCGCTATCAGGACCGGGCAGTTTCGGCTTGGGGCGGGGCAGCTTGCGGTGCAGCGTGGCAGCCCACTTGCTGAAAATCAGTGTGACGAGGATGCCGCCCAACAACAGATACGAACCACGCTCAGTAAACCGCAACTCGCGGAAGTATTCTTGGCGCAGCGCCAGGTCCAACGCTTGGATCTCCTCCCGCAGCTGATCGTCGTCGGGCTGTTGGCGGAACTGTTCCCTGAGCTGGACGAACGAAGTCGCTTCGAGGGGAACCTTGTCCAGCCGATTGACACCATCAATCACCAGGATCGCGCAAACGAGCGTCGAAAACACTCCGGCCACCCATGCGGAGAGCAGGATCGATCGATAGCCCAAATAAGCGTTCACGACTTTTTCCCTCCGACGGTCAATTGGACCAGCGGCCCCGTCGGCATCCGACCATCGGGGAGGGCTTCGGAAACATCGGCGATGAGACCAAGCCTGACCTTTTCGACCGGGCAATACCAGTAGCAACGGCCACAGGAAACGCAGCCCGCCCGATCTGCCTGGTAATCGTCACGTCGACGTCGCACCGACAGATAAATCAACTTGAAACCAATCACCAAACCGGTCCACGCACCGAGCAATCCGCCCAGCGTGACGAAATCGTCGCGCCGCGAAAGCGCCGATTGATACAGTTCCTCGACCGACCGTCCCGATCCCCGAAAGGCATCGCTGGCTTCGGTGGTCGATTCCGCCACACCCAACTCTTCCAACCGCACCTGTTCGGCCAAACGCGACTCCGGATGCCACTGCGACAGCGGAACGGCCAGTGCCGTACCGAGCCACCAGAAAACGAGCACCACGACCGGCGCCAGCATCAAGGCGGTTACCAATCGACGTTTTCCCTTCCGCCGACGTTCCGGCGACTGCGTGACCGTCGGCGGATGAATCGCTCCGTAGGGACAGACGTCTTCACAAAGCTGACAATTGATGCACGTGTCCGGCGGAATACTCAAACGCCATTTGGAAAAGCACGACAACACACGCAGAATCGCGCCGTAAGGACACAGATAGCGGCAATACGGGCGACCGACAAACACGCTGATCAGCAGGATGCAACTGCCGAACAGCAGCATGTCGGTGTTCGCGCCCAGGCGGAAAAAGGGGATAAAGGGATCGTAGCGACAGATGATGAATCCGGTTTTGGTCGCGGCGAAGATGACCGCGGCGCCCAAGTAGATGTAAGCCACCAAGCCCAACGAATGGTCCAGCCAGCGGGGCACCCTGATCGAGCGAACCGCGAGCAGCTCCTGCATCGCGCCGAGCGGACAGACCGACGCGCAGAACGTTCGTCCAAAGAACAGCGTGAACACCAACGGCAAAATAAAGAACGCCACCACCGTCAGCGGCACCACGTACGTCGGATCAAAAATCGCCAACGCGACGTTTTGGGTCGCCCCCACCGGACAGACACAGCCTTGCCGCCAAAAACCGAACCACAGCAAGCTTGCGATCGTCAGCAACAGCACGTTGCGACGTGAACGCGACACCAGCGTGAAGTAGGACGCCAAGCACAACGCGACAAATAGAATCGCCACGTCCAAGACCGGCGTCACCTCGCCCTGGACCTCCGGGACACTGGCCGTGGGAATCGGATGGTCGGAGAATTCCGGGACGGGGAACATCAGCTCCGACGACTCGTCGGCCATCACGCCGCCCATCAAGATGCCGCCCACCAGGGCAACAACCAGCAACGCGGCAACACGGAGGCGAAACTTCTTAGTCATCGGCTTGCACCTGATCGATCAACTGCTGCGCGGCCTTGTCGGCCTTTCCCGCCTTTTGCCGCATCACACCCAACGCCACGCGTTTCAATCGATAGGGTTTGTCGGAAGAAACGTTGACGAACGCGTCGCTGGGACAGGCCACCGCGATCGCGCACTCGTTGCAGTTGACACAGCGATCGTGCATGACTTGCAGGTACAGCGAACCGTTCATCAGTGCACAGCCCTTGACGCACATCGCACAGCCGATGCAGGCGTCGGTGTCGATCGTGTACTCGTAGAAATTTTGGCCCGCTTTGCCTTCCACGAACGTGCGAATGATCGCTTCGGTCGGGCACAGCAAGTCCTCCGCCGCCGTGTCGCGACTGTCCAGTCCGTCCAGCGTGTAGTAGCCGGTGCAACGGTTGCAGAAACCGCACATGTCGAAACACTGGACGCATTTGACGGCCGATTCGTCGAGCACACAGTGGGTGGCACAGTTGCCGCATCCGACGCATTTGTCGGGATCGATCTGCCAAAGGTTCTCTCCGGCCTGACCTCGACGGCCGGCCAAAAACCCACCCAACACCCCCGCGGACACGACGCCGGCGACGCGTGCGCCGTCGGCGAGGAAACCGCGTCGATCGGTTTGTTTTTCGCTGTTCATGATGCGTTCCCCTCGGTCGTTGCTCGCCTCGCCTCGGCCGCCTTGGAAAGCTCACACGCTTTAAACAGCTCGCAGCTCTGGCAGGGTGATTCCGACCGCACACATTCACCGCGCAGCGCGCGGTCGATCAAGTTCAGTGACAAGACGGACAGACCACCGAGGAGCATGTAGCGCCCGGTGCGAATCAGCCATTGTCGACGTTGGTTAGTTGTTTCAGGAAGCGTCATTCGATGGATCCTCTTGCCGATGCCAGCGGGAAGCGTAAGCGAGCGGCGTGTGGAGACGATCGGCCATCACGCGCCACTGGCTGACGCCCAATGTCACGTCCTTTGGCTCTAAAGGTGTTAGCGGAACGGCGCGAGCCGTCCGGTCGCGTTTCAAAAACACCCCGCTTGGCGTCAAAGTAGATGGCATTGGGCTGACGCCACGTGCTGGCCGCGAAACTCTCTGCTTGATTCTTATTCATCGTCGCCTCCGATCCGTTCAAAAATCCGCACGGACTTTCGTCTCGGATCCAAAACCAAGATACGTCCCCGACTGTCGGTCGCCACGTCAAAGATCGCTTCGGCTTGGACGGCGCGGGGGTCTCCAATTTCTGACTGGGCGACTCCCAACATGCTCGGCCCCGCGACCACACACTCAAATTCTCCAAACTCGCTGTAAACCTTGATTCGTGGAATGCCCTTTTCCGAAGTCACGATTTCGCCACCGGGCAAGATCGCGAACTCGCTCGGATTGCAACAACCAAAGAAACGGTCGATCGTCGCCCCCGGCTCGCCCCAACGGACTTCCATCGCACCGTCAAACGTGTAAGTCTCCAGCCGCAGGGCACCCGGGTTGGCAATGTGCAGTCGTCCTTCGGATCCGATCGCGATGTCGAAGTGGGCACTGGGGACGTTGAAGGTTCGCCCGCCGTCATCCGGATCGCCGATCGTTCCTACGCGTTGGCCGGACGGATCGTATCGCAACACCACGCGGTTGCCGGCATCGGCGACGAACACATCGTTGCCCGCGACCGCGATCGAGGCCAGGATTACGTTCTGTTCCGGCACGTTCCAGATCCCGACGCGACTGCCGTCCGCTTGGAACACTTCGATCCGGTTGCCGCCACCGATGTAGATTCGTCCCGGAAAGACATGTTCGTCACCACCGACCGCCAAGCAGCCGGGTTGGTCTTCGGTTCGAATCATCGCCAACTCGGTGCCGTCTTGCGCATAGACGCCGACCGACCGGTCACCGGCCACGTAGATCTTGTCCGAGGGGCCGACGTCGAGACAGCGAACGTCATCCAACTGGACTTCGATTTCGCCTGTCTGTTCGAACTGAATCAATGCCGGATCGACGTCGTAGACACTGGAAAAATCGATGTTGAACGATCGACGACTGCGTTGGGCCATCGGGTCGCTGCTGATGACCGCATAACTGGCGATGCCGACCGCCACAGCGATCACGGCGGTGACCAGCGTTCCGCGATGCTGATTCAGGAATCGCATGTGTCGTTGAACTCCGTCTTCATCGGGGATCGAGTTTTCATCACCATCAATTCGCTCGCAGATCGAGGCAAACCATGCGTGTCATGTCGCGGAGGACCAATCGGCCCGCAACCATCGCCATCGGGCCCCAAGCATCGTGGCCGCCGGGCAGCACTTTGTGCCGGGCTAGTCGTTTGTAGCCGGCCGGAGTCGCCTCGGCGGCCGTCAGCGTTGCGTCGTCATCCAAGATCAGCAACAGGTCGTCGGCGAACAGGTAGGGACCGAGCCCGAACCGATCGCCGCCGCTGTCCCAGACCTCTGTGCCATCGAGGTCCAAGCAGACCATCGTTTTGGCGCCGACTTTTCGAATGCCGAACAGATGACCGTCGCGATAGATCGGTGTCTGTTGTTCGGAACTGAACTGTTTGGCAGTGAGTTCGAACAGGCTGCGGGCCTCGACGCCACGGTCGGTCTTGACCAGTTGCAACATCAATGCTCCCGATCCGTAGCCTCGGGACAGGAAAAGACGATCATCGGGCAACACCACCGGTGAGGGACCGGTCGCATTGATTTCCTTCCAGGCGGTCGTTTCCCAAAGCAGTGTTCCGTCGTCGGCCGCGACACCGGCGACGCCGCCGCTGGCGCAGTAGACATACGTCCGACGTCCCTGGAACTCCATCGGAACGACAGAAACATGCGTCATGTTCCAGCCCTTCGGATTCGGAGATTGCCAAATCACGTCGCCCGTCCGGTAGTCAATCGCCATCAACATCGCGTCGCCACAAGGGGCAACGATCAAACGGTCTTGATCCACCAGCGGGCATTGGCCGGTGTACCATTCGGGCACTCGGGTTCCATGATCCCGTTCCAGATCGATCAACCAGTGCGATTTTCCGGTCGCGGCATCCCAACACGCCAGATGACAACGGGGCCCCATCGTGATCACATAATCACCGACGATGGTCGGCACCGTTCGTGTCATGCCGTGATGAAATGCGACGACCACGGGATAGCTGTTGCGCCAGATTTCGCGGCCGTCGTCGAGAGACAAGCAACGCAGCGTGTCGGCTTCGGCCTCCTCGTCGTAATCCAACACGTAGACTCGCCCGTCGCTGATCGCGGCACCGGCATAG
The DNA here is from genome assembly GCF_025060895.1 of Stieleria sedimenti. Classification (GTDB taxonomy): domain Bacteria; phylum Planctomycetota; class Planctomycetia; order Pirellulales; family Pirellulaceae; genus Stieleria; species Stieleria sedimenti. The sequence goes on from NZ_JANZKV010000226.1 coordinate 11,652, forward strand.
CCTTCGGCGACTTCGATCGACCACAGCACGGGGGGACCTTCGGCGGGCCAGGATCGTGCCAACGGAGGGCCGCCGGTCGCAATCGCATCGCGGCCCGGGCCGAGGAACCCCGGCCACTGGCCGGAGATGTCCGACGCGGTTCCCGACCCGGCGATCGGCTGCCCCGGTTCGGGGCGAGCCGTCTGGCCGGACCGGTCAATCGTGCCGTCTCGTCCCGGTGTCCGCGGCTCCAGATCGCTCGGCGGGCCGGTCGCCAACCAGAACGCCAGCAACACGACTCCGACCGTCGCGGTCAGCGTGGGGAGGATCGCTTCGGGGGCGTGGACTTTCACTGAACCTACCTCGACAAAATCAACGAACTCACTTGCCGATGCAATAGAGATGCTCTTCCGTGCGGATGAAGATCTGCCCCTCCGAGAACGCCGGCGTCGCGTTGGTCACGCCGCCCAAGTCGTTGCTGGCAACCTCTTCATACGCTTGCGGGTTGGGCTTTAATACGATCGTCGTGCCGCGCTGGCTGAGCGCGTACAGATGCCCACCGGCCAGCACCATCGATGCCCAATGATCCTTCGCTCGACTCTTCCACACACTCTCGCCCGTTTCGGCATCCAAACATTCAAGCGTGCCGGGACCGGAATTGGGTCGAAAGATGTGACCGTCGACCAGGACGCCCGTGCCGACGCTGCTCGGATTTCGTTTCTCGACGTGCCACAGCCGATTTGATGCGGTGACGTTGCCGGTGCCGCCCAGCTTGAAACCCATCGCCGGTCCGCGTAGGTCGGCCATGGCAAAGCCGATTCCGTCACCGATCAGCGGTGAAGAGCTGACCACGTCGTAACGGGAACCGTTCAATCCGTCACACCACCAAATCAGTTCACCGCTGTCGAGGTCGTAGGCGTTCACTCGAGTGCTCATGGCACAGATCACCTGCGGCCGGCCATCGACTTGGGCGACCACCGGCGTACTCCATGCCCCGACGTCGTCGGGGCCCTTGTCACCGCTGTAGGCTTCGTCGGTTTCCCACAGGGTCTTGCCGCTGGCCAAATCAATCGCGGTCAGAAAAACGCGTTCTCCCGGACCCGTTTGCAGCAGCACCTTGTCCTTGTAGATGATCGGAGACGAACCATAACCCCAGATGTGTTTGAACTCGCCCAGATCGCGCGACCAAAGCGGCTTTCCGGCAAAGTCGTAACCGTGCAAACCCGCCGAACCGTGCCAGACGACGACGTGCTCGCCATCGGCAGCGGGCGTCGTGCTGCCGAACGGATTTTTTGAATGGGTGATGTCTTCACCGAATTCGACCGTACGCGTCCAGAGCAGCTTTCCGTCGTTGCGGTCTAGACAAAGCAGGCTGCGCTGGCGACCGTCCTCGGTGGCGCTGGCGAGGAATACACGTCCGCCCGAAACGATCGGACTGCCGGCCCCGGCGTGGGGAAGATCGACCTTCCACTTGATGTTTTCTTCCGGCCCCCATGTCACCGGATAGCCATCGCCCTCGGCCACCCCATTCCCGTTGGCCCCGCGAAACTGTGGCCAGTCGCCTGCGTTCGCACCCGGTGCCGCGTAGATCGCTGCCGGCAAGACCGCCGCCGCGATGATGACCGCCAAGCCCACCGTCAGTCCACCTCTCAACTTCGTCATCCGCTGGTCCCTCTTCGTGATACACCTGTTACGTCGATCCCCCGATGGTTCTTCTCCGTTCATCACTACCGCACGTCGTGTTCCCACAACGCCAAAACTTCGCGTGTGGTGCCACAGCGAGCTTTGACGTGTGCGATGGACGGGGTTTGCCGGGGAAAGGCAATGAACTTGGCCCCTTGGCGAGCCGCTGAAAGCTTAAAAAAGATCTCGATGAGAAACGAATTGCCGATCGCCGCATTCATCCTGTGAGACAGTCGGTCACAGGATTTCGGTGCGTTTGACGTCGGCATGTGCCATTACGCGCGCCGTTAAGAAGAGCGTCGCTGTGAAGCATTTGTGAGCGGTAGGGCGCCAGCCCTCCGGTCTTTCACGCTGAAACCGACCGGCTCGCAGTCTGTCGATTGCATCGGGATCCGCTGAATCAATGGTGAGCCGCTGGCCGTAAGGCCTCGGGCGGGCGCGACGATGCCCGGCCGCTTGCGCGCCCGCGGCTCCATCGCCGATCATTAATGAAACAAGAACAGCGGCAGATGTGACGCTTCGATCAACGTCTGAGTGAACGATCCGAGCAGGAACTCGCGGATCCGTGAATGGCCGCACGCCCCGGCGACCAGCAGCCCCGCGTCCACCTCGGCGGCCAGGCTCAACAACGCGTGTTCGCGCTTCGTTTCCGCCTCGATCGCGTGCAACTGACAATCGACGCCGTGAAGCTGGAGAAAATCAAAGGCGGGCTGAGCGATCGATCGTGCGGATTCGGCGGCAGCCGCCGCCGTCGCGACGTGGACCATTCTGCCCGTGCCCAGCCCCAACGTGACGAACGCCAACAGGGCTTGGCCGGCCGACCGGCTACCGTCATAGGCAACCAGCACATGGTCTTGCTGGGGCAGTGAAAGAGGCACCGTGATTAAGGGTCGTGAAGCTTGACGGAGCACCTTGCCCAAGGTGCTGTTGGCAGACGTTGCCGATTCGAAGGGTGTATCGCGGCTCAGGATGATCATGTCCGATCGCTGAGCCTCGGCCACGATCTGCTCTGCGACATCTCCGTTCTTTTCACAGCACTCCGCGGTGATTCCGGCAGCTTTACATCGCTGCCGGAAGGCGTCCAAATTTTGCCGCGCCCGTTCGCGCAGCTGCAGAATTTCTCGTCGACGCTCCGCCTCGGCAGTCTCATCAGCGACGCCGTAGATGGCAAGTTCCGTGTCGTCTTCGTCGACAATGTCGATGCCCACCAATCGGCATCCGTAGCGGTTGGCAAACTGAGTCGAAAAATCCACGGCCACGTGACCGTTGGCGGATCCGCCCACTCCGACCAAAACACGTTTCAGGTTCGAGACTTGATTCATCGAATTTCCCTCAGGTTCAAGCGTGGCGAAACGATGCACGCCGTCGCAAATCGTGCGCCAGGCCGCGACAGGGTGTCCATCGACACCGCGAAACGGTCCGGTGCGTTCACGCCCGCCCCTGCTCGGTTCTCGACCAGGCTGGGCTCCCGGCATCCAAGCCAATCGGTTTGACCTAGTGATTTACGGGCTTCTAGTGGTCGAATCAGACAATCATTCGGTTTGGCACGGCAATCGCGTCTCTACCGTTTCACTCGCCAAGTGGTGAAGTCCACCGCTTCGAGACGACCTGTTTAAACACTGGAGATTGCCATGTTGAGTTGGGCATTAACTTTTTTGATTATCGCGTTGATCGCCGGTGTCCTCGGATTCGGCGTCGTCGCCGGAACCGCCGCCTACATCGCCAAAGTCTTGTTTGTCGTGTTCTTGGTGTTGTTCATCATCGGGCTGATCATGGGCCGACGCGGTCCGGCTGTCTGACCGCGGGGGCGACGACTGCCGCTGCCCCCTTTTCCATTCCCACATTTCGAGCGGGGACGCGACCGCCGCGTCCTCGGGAAGGCTGTCTTATGAAATCGCTTCAACTCGACGTCCAGTTATTTTTACTCGGTGCGATCATCGCGGTGGCGGCTTGCGCCAGCGGCTGCGAGCGGCAAGAAACGAAGGAAACGATTGTCGACGTCGACACTCCCAACGGAGGCATCGAGATCCAACGCGATGAAAACGGTGGCGATGTCACGGTGAAGGTGGGTGAGTGAGTAGGAATTGTTTCTCGATCATTTGTTTCGGAGAAAAGTGATGCGTGCGATCATTGGTGTAGCAGTCCTGTTGCTCGTTCTGGCTTGGGGCGGTTGGGTGCAATTCAGTTCGCCCGACGGTGACCCGACGATGCGTGTGGATGCCGACAAAGTTCGGCAGGACACCGCCGTGATGGTCGAGAAGTCGAAACGGGCGCTCGATGAGACGGCGGCGAAAGTCGACGCCAGACTGGATGACGCCAGACTGGATACCGAACCGCTCGAGGCGGAACAGTGATCGTCGCGGCTCAGATTCATTGCGTCTTGCGATTGGGCTCGCTTTCATGGCGAGCGATCACGGCCGACGGGTGACTCGCTCGAACCCTTTTCATCTTTGGAGATCAATTATGTTCAACCGTTTCTGCGTCGCTCTGGCGTTTGTATGCAGTTCGGCCCTTGCCGTGACACCGGCAGTGGCCGAAGAGGCAGTGGCCGAAGAGGCAAAGGCCGAAGAGAGGCCGAACGACACCCTGATCGAAAAGCTGCAAGGCCGCTGGGAAATCGTCGCCGGCGTCAACCAGGGGCGCACCCTGGCTGACTTCGAAGTCGAAGGGACCTATGTCACGATCTCGATCAATCGAATCGTCAGCTATGATCGTGACGACCAACAGCGTTTTCGCGCCGTGTACCGCATCGATTCATCGACGGATCCGGTACAGATCACGATGACATCGGTGCCAAAACTCGCCAGACCCAGCAAGATCGACCCGCCACCGAAACCGGAGACGGCGGTCGCGGAAGGCATCATCCGATTCGACAACGCACATCGTTGGACGTTGTGCTACGCGCTCGAAGGTGCTGATCGACCGACGGAATTCAAGTCGCCCCGAGGCAGCAAGAACATGCTGCTGACCCTGGAGCGAAAACCTGGCGATCCGGTTCCCGATGTGCTCACGACGAACGAGACCAATTAGCGCGTCGTCAGCCTCATACCTTCGAGTTGCGTCCCGACGACGTTTCGTGTCTGATCACGCAGGCTGAATGCTCACGGGTACAATCATGCTTGACGCCATCGACCTCGAGAACCTTCAAGCGATCGCGATCTCCGCTGCGTGCGGTGGGATCCTGGGGATCGAGCGTGAAATCGCCGGCAAGCCGGCCGGGATTCGCACACACATTTTTGTTTGCGCCGGGTCAGCCCTGATGATGATCTTGGGTCAAGAAATTGTCCGGCAATTTGAGCAGCAAGAAACCGACTCCCTCCTCAAGGCAGACCCGATTCGAATCTTGCAGGCGATCGTCGTCGGCATCAGTTTTCTTGGCGCCGGGACGATCGTGCACCAAAAAGGTGAGGGCGTGGAGGGATTGACGACGGCAGCGACGATCTACTTGACCGCCGGGATCGGCGTGGCGGTTGCAGTCGATCGCACCGGGCTCGCGTTAGCTGTTACCGGATTCGCCGTGGCCGTTTTGTTTTTTCTCGGGCTCGTGGAACATCGGATCAAACGGTTCAACGACGCGAAAAACGACGCCGATGAGCGCCAATGAATGCACGCGGCCATCTACGATCATCGTGATGAGATTCCGATGCCCACTTTTCTAGCCTTTCTTCAAAAACTGCCACCATGACTATTGCCAGCATCAATCCGGCGACCAATCAAACGATTCAGGAATTCGCACCGCTCTCCAAAGACGACGTGATCGCTGCGGTCGAACTTGCCCACACGGCCTACCAGGACTGGCGCCGCGCGACCTTCGCAGACCGCAAACGTTGTCTGCTGCGATTCGCCGAATTGCTCCGCGCCGATGCCGACGAGTATGCCCGCACGATCACGCTGGACATGGGCAAACGGATTTCTGAAAGCCAGTACGAAATCGAATACTGCGCCAAAATTGCCGAGTTTTACGCCCGAGGTGCCGAACGCTTTCTGGCCGATCAACCGATGGATGTCGAAGGCGTTGATGCCTACCTCCATTTCGAGCCGCTGGGCGTCGTGATGGGCGTGATGCCGTGGAATTTCCCCTTCTATCAAGTCGTCCGCTTCGCCACCCCGAACATCATGGCCGGCAACACCGTGTTGGTCAAACACGCCAGTAACGTTCCGCAGTGCGCCAAGACGATCGAGGAATTGTTCGCTCGGTGCGGATTGCAAAGGGGCATCTACACGAACCTGTTTATTCCGTCGGAGTTTGTGGAACTGATTGTCTCCGACTCGCGGGTTCAGGGGATCTCATTGACCGGCAGCGAGCCGGCCGGCGCGGCGGTCGCTGCATTGGCCGGCAAACATTTGAAACGCAGCGTGCTCGAATTGGGCGGCAACGACCCCTTCATCGTGCTCGAGGACGCGGACCTGGATGATGTGATCCCCCAAGCCGTCAAAGGTCGCATGGTCAATGCCGGGCAATCGTGCGTCGCGTCCAAGCGGTTCATCGTCGTCGAAGCCGTTGCCGACGAGTTTTTGACCGGATTCAAAAAGGAGCTGGCCGCGTTGAAGATGGGCGATCCGATGGACGAAGCGACAACGTTGGCGCCGCTGTCGAGCGAAGACGCAGCCGTGAAGCTGCACGATCAAGTTCAAGCGACCATCGACGCCGGCGCAACCGTGCTGCTGGGAGGCGATCGGCCGGATCGCGAGGGAGCGTACTTCAACCCGACCCTACTGACCGATGTCACGCCGGACATGCCCACCTTTGATCAAGAACTGTTCGGCCCGGTTGCAACCGTGTATGTCGTCAAGGACGAGACCGCAGCGATCGAGTTGGCCAATCAATCCTCCTACGGCCTCGGCGGCAGCGTCTTCACCGCCGACGTCGGGCGCGGTCGACGCGTCGCCGAGCAGATCGAAACCGGAATGGTTTTCGTGAATCAACCGACTCGCTCGCAAGCGGAACTGCCCTTCGGCGGTATCAAGAACAGCGGCTACGGCCGCGAGCTGTCCCACTTGGGCATTCTCGAATTCGTCAACAAGAAGCTGATCCACCTGGGTTCTGTCTGAAATGCCACCGCAAGCAAAAAAGTTTCAGGAGTGAATATCACGGGCATGAGTGTTGGTGTGCAGGCTAAAGCCCAATACCGCTAAGTTAACATGAATGAGGGGGCCCGGACGCTGGCGCGAACCGGCTGATGTCAAACGAATATCAGCCGTTTGGCGCGAGCCTACGGGCCCTCATCTGAAGA
>NZ_JANZKV010000227.1 GCF_025060895.1 Stieleria sedimenti
GACGACCTACGGCCAGAGGATTCAAGAATCTGGCGTCAGCCTACGGCCCGGAGTCCCACGCTGGCCTCGCCCACCGCGACCGCACATCAACCGCCGAAGCGGTAAGCAATTCGATTAAGTTCAACGTCGGTGGTCACCGGGGACGAACGGAAAGGCCACCATCAGGAAACGTGTTTTTGAGTCCTCCGGTGCACCACATGGTTCGGCTCAGTCGGGCTTGCTCGGGTCGTGAACGAACTTGTCAAATTGATTGACCAGGGCTTCGAATTCAGAAACAAAAGTTGCGTCGACGTCGCTTGGATACCGTAATGAGACAAGCAGCTTGCCATCTAGTTTTTGGGAGTAGGGTGCCATCCAATACTCCACATAGTAGTGGCGGTTGATTTTTTGTGGCACAACCGTTCCAGTACGTGTGTTGCCACTTCTGGTCGCTATCGTGCAGTAGATCCCTTTCGAATTCGGGCCGATTTCTTCAGACGCGTCTTGCCACATACCGTCTCGATAGGAGTGATGGATCCAGAAACTCCTCGTTCGGTGGCCGAACGTCAACCTGCCGTCGTCATTCTTGACAACGCAACCATCGTAGTAGCGATCCACGAGCGATTGTATCTGCGTTCGGAGCGCGGAGAGATCAGGTTTCCACTCGATCCAGATGGTATCGCGCACAGGAGTTTCCCAGATGCCATATGAGCTTTTTTGCGGTTCGTCCGCGATTAGCAGAGCTGGTAACGTGACTTGCCATAGCAAGGCGGCAGTAACAATTCGATTCATATTTACTTTGTAGCCGAACGGCGGACGGCACCGCGTCGGCGCGATCGATGTGAACTCAAAAACAAACTCGACTCGCCGACTGCGGTGCACTGGTTGGAAAGGATTAGATTCGCCAATGCATCAACATCATGGCCGAGCGGGACCAGCGGTATGCCGTCGAGCATCCTCAGCCGGTCGGCGGCCGCAGATGGATCGCCGTCGGATGCCTCGATAATTGTAAGCTGAGAAGTGACGAGATTAAATTTCGGACGCTCGACAGACCACCATTCGCGGGCTTGATGCTGCACTGCAGCGACCTGGATATTGGAACTGGGCCATGCCGACGCATGGCTGACGATTGAAGTTTCGATGTAAACAGTGTCCATACCCACATTGCAGCGGTACGAACGCCAGCCGACACCAGCAGCGTTTCAGTCGGCGAATGATAACGCTATCAGATCCGCGGCAGTGATGCAAAACTCAGCGACCAATTCCACTCCGCGGCGTCGGATCATCACGTTGTCAGCCGTCCATTTTGCCTTTAACCTCGCGGCACCACGACCCAAACGGCAGCAGCTCCATTTGATTCTTGTCTCTACGGATGTCCCTCAGTACAGGGTCATCAAACCAATTGACCGAATGCGGATCGATTGGCGGATAGCAACGTGAGTAGTCGAAACATAACCAGTTGGAATCTTTATCGCAGGACCCGTAACAGTGAACTGTCGTTTGACCGCCGAGAACGTCGTGAGTTGGTTTCCCAAATCGGGACACGATCTCCGAAATCGTATGGTCCGGCTGTTCGACCTACGCATCCAAAAAACGCAGGTCGTCGCAGTGAGCTGCGAAGGTCATCAATTGTAGCTTCTCGAAATTCTTCAATCGTTCGCATACGCTGAGCTCGGGAGGCAGAACGAATTGCGATCTATCCGCGTTCAGGAGGAACGGGGATAGATCGGGCGTTGAACTTTGTCGCTCCGCAGGTGGGTCGGTGACAGGACTGAATTAGAACGGATCCTGCCAGAGGGTGCCAGCTTTTCAGTCCCAGGCGAACTCGAGCTGGGTGGCGGGAGGACGGTCTGGCTCGGACTCCGGCTCCTTTGCACTTTCTTGTTCACTTTTCGCACTACCAGTCGTACCAAGTGCGAAAAACCTTCACCCATCGCCGCGTCCCAAAAGCGACGATCGTCAAGATCCAACGACTCGCGGTACCAGTCCGGACAAGCTTCGTTGCCTGAGCGAAAGAGGTCTGTCCAAGACGATTTGTCGATCTCATCGATCAGCGTCAGCGATTCGCTGCCGCAGTGCTCGCAGACCAGGCCGGAATCGCAGTCCGGTGCGTCACCGAGATATTTAGGCTCGGACGCCTCGATCGACTTCACATCGAAGTCGATCTCGGCTTCGATACCGAGCCCGGCATCTTCCAGGGCCGTCTCGCAGCGTTCTAGATAGTCATCCTTGCGTGTGTTGCTCCATCCACCAAAGTACCGGGTTAGGTAGCGAACGACGTGTTCGGGGCGACTCTCTTCGGTTCGCGGCGGTTCGATGTGGCTGACCCAGTCGACCGATTCGAGGTCTTCGATCATCGCATCCCAGGCGTCGTCTTGACGCAGGTATTCCAGCGAACCACCTAACTTTTCGGCTTCGGCTTCGGCTTCGGGTTCGGATGCGGATGCGGGTTCTCCGGCGGCGGCGTGTACGTCGGCAACTGCTTGACCGGCAACCAGTCCAGCGGACTCGGCGTGCTGTGGAGGTGTTCCCTCCGGCAGTGCAGATAAACCATCGTCGTGATGAAGCTGGCGTGACCGAGCAGCTTGCTGATCGTCAACAAGTCCACCCCGGCTTCCAGAAGTCCTGTCGCGTACGAGTGGCGCAGAACGTGGGGGTAAACGCGACGATGGATCCCCGCTTTCTTGGCCGCGTCCTTCATCGCCTTGCGAATCGTAGTGTCCGCGTACGGCTTGCCGGGTGTTTTTCCCGGGAACAGCAACCCAGTCGGCTTGT